>CALKHD010000046.1 GCA_938092195.1 uncultured Flavobacteriales bacterium
GTCGGACGTGATTTCGAAAATTTCGCCGGTTCGTCCACTGCAAATCAGGTTGCTCCCGTTGCCCAGGCGCTGAAAGGAACTGAGTCCGCTGCTGGCCAATCCTGGCTGGGTGTAGGTCCACTGAAAGTCTTCAGGTCCCCAACGTCCAGTGGTGGTGTTGAACTCGTAACCACCGTCGTATTCGTCGAAAATGGGGGAGATGATGGCGGCTTCACTGTGGGTGCCCGTGGTGTCTGTGTTGGGCACCCTGTTGTTAAAGACAAAGAACTTGGTGAAGTCCGGGTTGCCTGGGTTCACGCCCAAGCCATTGCCCCAGTGGATGTCATGCTGGTAAAACAGCTTTTGATCCGTGCTGTCTCCGCGCTGATAAGCCTGAGGATTGCCCCAGCGCCAAATCAGGTCGTCGCTGAACTGGTAGTCATGCCAAATGACCCACACTTCATTGAAGGTGGGCACACTCATGATGATTTGCCCGGCGGTGTCATAGAACGGGAAGTAATCCACGGCATTCATGTGGTGCCAGTCGCGGGGTTGGCTTCCAATGCTCCCGTGGTTCACGTCGATCCGGTGCTGGTTGTCGGCCACCACACCATAGTTGGCTTTGGAGCTGTCAAAGTCTTGGATCAGGTGGTCCCATGCGCGCCACTCCCAGACCACGTTTGCCCCGCCTTCGCCATTGGGCTGCAACTCGATCAGTTTGTCGCTCCACAACTCGCCTCCATCCAGCAATTCTGGATTGCGGCCATTGGCGATGCACTCCAAGCTGTCGATGACTTCCCAACAGATGGCAATCACGTTGCCTTCCGGGGTGACGGTCAGGTCATGGTGCAAGCGAAGGCTGTCGTTGTTGGCGGTGTAGCTCCACAACACTTCGTTGTTCCAAGAGCGACGTTCAATTGTGGCGCCTCCTCCACCGGCCCAAATGGCGTCATCGCCAACAGATGCAGGCCGAGACGTCATGATGAGGTCCCCGTTGGGTTGCAAGTAAGCGGTGTTTCCTGGGCGCCGGTCTGCGTCGATGGTCCAGTCATGCACCACTTCACCGCAAGCATTGAGAAGCATGGCTCGATTTTGATTGTGCGGATACGTAAGGGTGTATCCGTCGACAAACAGATCTGCGTCATACGCAATGGTGCCCACGGTGTTTTGCCCCAAGAGGGTGGTGCTCAGAAAAAGGAGCGGTAACAAAAATCGGTTCATGGCGAGGTGTTGGTGTTGGTGTTGTTCTCAGCGGATGATGTGCAGGCGGGGTGTTCCCATTGGTCGGCCGCTAAAGTCGCACACCCGGACGAAATAAGCGCCACTGGAGATGTGGTCCTTTTGAATCGTGTTTTTACCAGGGGTCAGCAAGCCTTCAGCCTGAATTTGACCCCTTCCATCGGACAGCGACCAGCGGCCTGCTTCGGGGCTCTGGATCACAAAATGACCATCGGAGGGGTTGGGGAATGCATTCCATGCGAGGCCTTCATTCGCCTCGATGGTGGAGGAGGTGTTGTCGGTGTAGAGTGTGCAATCGAAGGCTTGGGGGTTGGCCTCGACAGGGTCGCCCGGCGTGAGGTCGCGGTTGTCAAAAGCTGGGTAGTCCGGTGCATACCGGTAGGCCCGGAAAGTAGAGTTGGAAAAAGGGGCATCCCCCTGGTTGATGGCCCCAAACTGATTGTATGCAGTGTAGTACTCCCAGACGGTTTCACCGGTTTCGTTGATTTCAAACAGGTGGCCGCTCGCCCCCTCACAAATCAGCGTGTTGCCATTGGGTTGCCTCTGAGATCCGCTGATTTTCGAGCTGTAAAAATCCAAGCTGGGGTTTTCGGGCCAGCTCCAGTCGAGGGAGGATGGCTCAAAAGGCGAATCGCTGTCTTGGTTGGCCGGTGCAGAATAATGTCCGTTTTCTGCAGAAGGATTCCAAGGGAGGGTCAGTTCTTCGACCGTGCTGCCGTTTCCAGAAGGGCGACCATTTCCATTGTTGTAGATCAATACCGTTTGACTGGGGTCTCCTCCGAGTGTCGTCGGGCCGTCGTCAAGAATCCAATGGGGGTCGTGCTGACCAAAAAACACCCGGTCCGATGGCAGTCCTCTTCCATAGGTGGAGGGGTTTCCCCAACGGTAGAGCAGGTCACCTTCTGGACCTGTGGCGGCAAATGAGGTGATGTCGTGGTCGATGATGTAGAACTCATTCCAGTTGCGAGAGTTGAGCATCAGCAAGTTGTGCTCAGGATGATGGCTCACCGCATTGCAGTGAAACCAATCACCACCAGATTGTCCAGGAAGGCTTCCACCAGAGGCAGAGCCATAGTTGACGTCGAAACGTCCCACATGTTCAGCGGGGTCACCATAATTGGGCAAAGACGGGTCTGAATCTTGAATCAAATGGTCCCAAGCATGCCATTCCCAGACGATGCTGCCCCCATCAGATCCGTTGGGTTGAATCTCTATCAGCACTGGAGGCCAGATGGGGCCTTCAATCTCACGTCCGGCAGCGGCGGCTTCCTCGGCACTTTTGTATTCCCAAGCCAACAGTACGACGCTCCCATTGGGCAGCCAAGCCATGTCGTGGTGGTGGTGGCGTTGATCATTGGCCATGTTGTAACTCCAAATCAGGTCGCCTTCCCAAGAAAACCGTTCAATCCGTCCTCCAATGCCGCCGCCATTGAACACGTTGCTGGCCACCCGGCAGGTTCGCAGTAAAGAACCGTCTTCCAACAAGTAAGCGGACTCACCCGCTCGGTAGTTGCTGTCCCATTGGTTGATGACCCTTCCACAGTTGTCGATCAAGTGGGTGCGTGTGGCCCCAGTGGGGGCAACCAAAGTGTATCCATCAAAGGCCTCTGGTGAGTTCAAGAGAAGGCCCACCGTTTGGGTGTGGGCAATCAAGCCAGTGCAAAGACCAAGGAGGGCGAAAAATGACTTCATTAGCATGTTATGCTAATGACGCACAGAATTTTAAAAGGTTGCATCCCCGCCCATCTCGGTCGTAATTTTCCCACCGAATGGGAGTAGAGATCAAAAACAGAAAAGCGGCGTTCAGCTATTTTCTGACCGATCAATACACCGCTGGGATTCAGTTGCTCGGCACCGAAATCAAAAGCATTCGTGCCGGCAAGGCCAGCATTGTGGAGGGCTATTGTCGGTTTGATGGAGATGAGTTCTTCATCTTCAACATGAATGTGGAGGCTTACGGTCACTCAGGATATGTCACCCATGAGCCAAGGCGGGTCAGGAAGTTGCTGCTGAAAAGAACAGAGCTCACCAAGCTTCAAAGGAAATTGCGCGATGTCGGTGTCACGGTGGTACCCACGCGGCTTTTCATTGCAGACAGTGGCTATGCCAAGTTGGAGATCGCCATTGCCAAGGGCAAAAAGCTGGTCGACAAAAGAAACACGATCAAGGATCGGGACCAGGCCAGGGATTTGGACCGTCGGGGCTGAGTCAAGTCACCGCAGCAGACAAGGTCTGCAATGGCATGCGGTATTGTTCTCTAAACGAGTTCCAGTCCCAAAGGAAGTGCTGAAGCATGTCTTCCATTTGCATCAGAAAACGAGGGTTGGGAACGCCCAGTGAGCGGAAGTACTCTTCTTGGTATTCGTTCAAGTCATACCCCAAGTAAACGCCGCGAGACATGGCACTGATGGTCTTTTTGGACGGGCGGTTCAAGCGCGTCATGTCCTCCCGCATTTTTCCAATCCGCTCCGCCAACTGCTCCGTGGGCAGTCCCAATTCTTTGGAGAGCTCGGACAGGATGGAGTGGATGAGTTTCGAATCAGAACCTCCTTCAAAATGCCGAGGGATCATGTCAAGGTTGCCAGCCAGCACCACGAGTAGGAATGGAGCGGCATCTCCTTCTTCCAATTCAGGGGGGCGCTCAAAGTGGGGGGACTCCCGAATCAGGCCTGCAACATCGGGCCAAGCATCTTCGACGCTGTCCAAGGTGGCGTGGACAAACATCCGCGCAACCTCATCGGTCTTCAACTTTTTCTTGCCCCAGTTAAACAACATGCATTCGGTTCGTCACAAAATTATCTGCTGGAATCCCTCAGCTTGAGGCCGTGGGTCGTGTCCGTGTCCACATCTTTATTAACATCTTTGCATCTCATGAGTCATCTTCCTTTTGGAACCCGTGTTTACCAGTCGTTTGTGAGGCCGTTGGCCTTTATGATGGATCCCGAAAAAGCCCACTATGCCACCATGGGGTTGTTTGGCTTTGGGTTAAAACTGCCGCTGATTGGCGCCGCATTGCGCAAGTCCATGGACCCTGGACATGGCGCTGAAGACGAAACCGTGGTGGCGGGATTGAGGTTTCCCCATCGGGTGGGGCTCGCGGCTGGTTTCGACAAAGACGGCCGTTGGCTGAAAGAGTTGGAAACCATGGGTTTTGGTTTTGTTGAGGTGGGGACAGTGACGCCCAAGCCACAGGCAGGAAACCCAAAGCCACGGTTGTTTAGGCTCAAGGATGACCGAGGATTGATCAACAGAATGGGGTTCAACAATGGGGGGTTGGATGCCTTGGTGGAGAGGCTAAAGGCTCGGCCCAAGGGTTTGATTGTCGGAGGGAACATTGGCCGAAACAAAGTCACCCCCAACGAGCGTGCGGCGGATGATTATCACACGTGTTTCGTCGCATTGCATCCCCATGTGGACTATTTCGCAGTGAACGTCAGTTCGCCGAATACACCAGGATTGCGAGAATTGCAGGACCGGGCGCCATTGACAGCGTTGCTCAACCGTTTGCAGGAATTCAACAAGGCTCAATCCCAAGTTCGCCCCGTTTTCTTGAAGATTGCCCCGGACTTGAGTGATGCCCAGTTGGATGACATCGTCGCTTTGGTGTCCGATACTGGAATCGACGGGGTCATTGCGACCAATACCACCATCTCGCGCAGCGGACTCAAGACACCGGAGAGCCGAGTGGAGAAAATCGGAGCTGGGGGGTTGAGTGGAGCTCCTGTGCGAGAGCGGAGCACAGAAGTGGTGCGCTTCTTAAGGAGCCGAGGCGATTTTGCCATCATCGGCGTGGGCGGCATCGAAGGTGGCCCCTCAGCCAGAGAGAAGGTCGAAGCCGGGGCCAATCTGGTTCAGGTCTACAGCGGAATGGTGTACACAGGGCCCAGCATCGTGCAGCAATGCCTGGCCGGTTTAAAGTGATGCCTCACCAATCGAAATCGGACCGAAGGCCGGCTCGCTCCAGGCGAATCCCCTTTTCGGTGCGGTGGACCGTGGCAGCTTCGTGATGGGCGTCGTGCTCAAGCAACAGAGTCCACCCTTCTCGCTCGGCACAGGTCAGAATCCGTTCCTTTTCGGAAACCGTGAGCAAAGGCCGGGTGTCATAGCCCATGACCCAAGCAGAGGGAATGTGGGTGGTTGACGGGAGCAAGTCGGCCGTGAACAAGGCTTTCTTTTCCCCCTGCTTGATCAAAGGCAGCATCTGGCTTTCAGTGTGTCCATCGACAAATAGCACGTCCAAATCTGCAAATCCCGGGATGGGAGAGCGGCTGTCGGTGCTTCCCTCTTCCCGCTGAATGAACTGGAGCTGTCCCGAATCTTCAATGGGGTGAATGTTCTCCTTAAGAAAACTGGCCTTTTCCCGGGGGTTGGGGTTTGTGGCCCAATCCCAATGGCGCTGTGTGCTCCAGAAAGTGGCGTTGGCAAAGGCGGGTTCAAACTGTTCAGGTTGGCCCGCTCGACGTCGAATGGCGCCGCCACAATGGTCAAAGTGAAGGTGGGTCAAGAACACATCTGTGATGTCGTTGCGGTGAAACCCCAGCTCCGACAATTGCTCATCCACATCCTCTGTGCGGGGCGCGTAATGGGAAAAGAACTTCTCGGGTTGCTTGTCTCCCATGCCGCAATCCACCAGCATGAGCCGGTTCCCTTCCTCGATCAAAATGGAGCGCAACGCCCAGTCGCAGCGGTTGCGGTCATCGGTGGGATGTCCCTTTGACCAGAGGGGCTTTGGAACCACGCCAAACATGGCTCCGCCGTCAAGTTTGAACATCCCGTGGGTGACCGTGTGGATTGTCATGACCGAAAGGTAAGTGTCGGCCGCCTCGTGAGCCGTAATTTCGGCCCTTGAACGGTCTTGATACGATGTCCGAATCCGCCTCCCTTTTTGCCATCAGTCCTGTCGACGGACGATACGCTCGCCACACGAAGCCCCTGGCTCCATATTTCTCCGAAGCTGGTTTGATCCAGTACCGCGTGAGGATTG
>CALKHD010000047.1 GCA_938092195.1 uncultured Flavobacteriales bacterium
GACACCCAAGGATTTGATCCCGATGATCCCGACACTTTCATCGCTCTGGCTCTGAAACAGCAGATTTACTTGGACAAAAGCCTTGAATTGGCCGACCTGGTCCAGACCCAGTTTCGCGATCGTGTAGGCCGGAAAGACCGCGGCGTGCGCCAAGCCCGATACTACGTCACCGCTTACGCCAACATGCCAAGTGTGTTGGTGGAACTGGGGTTTCTGACCAACCCCACTGAAGAAGACTTCCTTCGTTCTGAACAAGGACAAGACTACATGGCCAGCGCCTTGTTCCGGGCATTCAGGTCCTATGCCCAACATTGGTTCAGCCTGAACTCCGCCATGGACACGGACTTTCCTCTCCCTTCCGATGGAGGGCCTGAAAGCCCTTCTGCTGACCCCACAGTCGAGCCATCCATCGCCCAAGAGGTGCCCGATTGGCACCAAGAGATCACTGGTGACTGCTCAGCCTCGGTTTGCTTTTCTGTGCAAGCCGCGAGCAACCGCTCTGGAGAAACCCTCAAAGACGACCAAGGACACGTCATTCCCGAGGTGGTTCAACAAACCATCGGCAACGTTTACAAGTACCGGGTAGGCTCTACGCCTTCCTATGCAAAAGCTTGCCAGATGCGCGATAACTTGCGGGAGAATGGTTTTCCAGACGCCTTTGTCTTGGCTTTTGAAGCAGGTCAACGAATCCCGCTTCAAGACGCCCTGAAAAAAGCAGGAAACTGACGAGCGAATCACGCATGCAAAGAGGGAAAGAACTCAAAATCGGCATCCTCGTCCTTCTCGGGGCAGGCATCCTCGTGCTCGGTGTGAATTACCTCAAGGGGTTCAATCCTTTGGGCCGAGGTGAGGAATTCCATGCCATTTATGACCGCGTGGATGGGCTTGCAGTCTCCAACCCGGTAATTGTCAACGGATTTAAGGTGGGACAAGTGTCGAGCATCGACTTTGACTCCAAAGGAAACGGCTCGCTTCACGTGACCTTTCTCATTGACCAGCCCAACCTGCAAATGACCCGCGGAACTGTTGCAAGAATTGTCTCCAATGACCTCTTCGGAACCAAGGCCATTGACTTGATTGCCGGCCGGGGAAGCGGCATTGTTCAGTCTGGTGACACGCTGGCGTCCGAAATCGAAATGGGCATTGCGGAGTCTGTCAAACAAGAGCTCATCCCATTGAGGCAACGCACGGATCAGCTAATCGCTGGCGTGGATGAAATCCTTCTGAACCTCCAAAGCGTATTCCAAGACAGTGCAACGCAAGGGCTGCCCAAGGCCTTTGAAAGCATTCAACGGACGATGGAGAATTTGGAAAGCACCTCCAAAACCCTCGACCTCACCATCACGGAGAACAGATCCGCCTTGAAGGGCATTGTCGACAACATGGAGAGTTTGACCGGCTTTGTCAACAGCCAGCAAGGAGCACTGTCCAATGCCCTGGGCAACTTCAGCCAGATTTCTGATTCGCTGGCCGACCTGCAATTGTCCACCACGTTAAAAAGAGCAGACGCTTCAGTCGCAGAACTCAACCGCTTGCTGCAAGGCCTGAATGCCGGTGAGGGCAGCTTGGGTAAGCTGCTGAAAAGCGACAGTCTTCACGATGGCTTGATGGCCACCAACAAGGAGATGCAATACCTCATCAACGACCTCTATTTGAACCCTCAGAGGTATGTGCGTGTTTCTGTTTTCGGAGGAAGAGAGAAGCGCAACTTGAGCGAAAAAGAACTCGAGCGATTGCAGCGGTTGATCAATGCAGAACTCGATGAACGCGCTGGCCAATAACCTCGACTGAATCCATCACCCCATCGGAATGACTCATTTTGTCGGACAATTGATTTTCGCCCTCCTTTTGGGAACCGCTGGGTTCCTGTTTGGGAAACGCATCCTGCAGATTCGGCGCAACATCAATCTGGGACGCGACATCGACTTGAGCGACCGCAAAAGTGAACGTTGGGCCACCATGGCCAGGGTCGCCATGGGGCAGTCTAAAATGGTTGTGCGCCCCGTTGCGGGCATCATGCACATCGTCATCTATGCAGGTTTCATCCTCATCAACATCGAGGTTCTTGAGATTCTGGTGGATGGGCTTTTCGGCACGCATCGGGTATTTGCGCCTTTCCTTGGCGGACTTTACGGCTTTTTGATTGGCACCTTCGAATGGTTGGCCCTTGGGGTTTTGGTGGCATGTGTGGTTTTCCTCGTTCGCCGAAACATCCTCCCCATCGCGCGCTTCAGAAGCCCAGAAATGAAGGGATGGCCAAAGAATGATGCCAACATCATTCTCGCCGTCGAGGTGTTGCTCATGTTTGCCTTCTTGTCCATGAATGCAGCCGACAGCATCGCCCAAGCCCGCATTCTGGAAGGCGTTTGGACAGACGCCCATCACTACATCAATGCGGGTTCCTTTCCGGTCAGTCAATGGCTGGCGCCTCTTTATGCCGGATTGTCCGATGCGGGAATCGTGGCTGTGGAGCGAGGAGCATGGTGGTTTCACATCGTGGGCATACTGGCCTTCTTGGTCTATGTGCCTTACAGCAAGCACTTCCACATTTTCTTGGCCTTCCCCAATACGTGGTACAGCGACTTGACCCCTTCTGGTAGCCTCGACAACATGGCTTCTGTGAAAAAGGAAGTGGACCTGATGATGTCTGGCGACCCCTTTGCAGCGCCCGCTGAACCTGCAGGAGATGTGCCCGCCGAGCCAGCGCGTTTCGGCGCGAAAGACGCCACAGACTTGACTTGGAAACAGCTCATGGAGGCCTATAGCTGCACAGAATGCGGTCGGTGCACCTCAGTTTGTCCAGCCAACGCCACAGGGAAGCTGCTGAGCCCCAGGAAGATCATGATGGACACCCGTGACCGGATTGAAGAAATTGGCAAAGCCAAAGACGCCAGCACGGATCATCCTGACACTGCAGATGGAAAGACCTTGCTCGGTGACTACATCAGCGAGGAAGAATTATGGGCTTGCACCAGTTGCCAGGCTTGCGTGGATGCCTGCCCCATCAACATCAGCCCCATGGGCATCATCCTCGACATGCGCAGAAGCTTGATCATGGAAGATTCTAAGGCACCTGAACCCATCACCGCCATGTTCAACAACGTTGAAAACAATGGCGCCCCTTGGGCTTTCCCTGCCGCAGATCGCGGAAAATGGACCGATGAACTTTCCTCCGAATCCTGACCACTGAAACATGGCTTTGACTGTCCCCACACTTGCAGAAATGAACGCCCGAGGAGAAAGCACAGAGGTGCTTTTCTGGGTGGGCTGCGCAGGCAGTTTCGACGACCGAGCAAAACGCATCACCAAGGCCATTGCCCGCATCCTTCATGCTGCCGAAGTGCCATTTGCCGTGCTTGGCGCGGAAGAGAGTTGCACCGGTGACCCGGCGAAGCGCGCAGGAAACGAATTCCTCTTCCAAATGCAAGCCGCTCAGAACATTGCTGTGCTCAATGGCTACGGCGTCAAGCGCATCGTTACCGGATGCCCCCACTGTTTCAACACGCTGAAAAACGAATACCCTGAACTCGGGGGAGAGTATGAAGTGCTGCACCACACGCAGTTCATTCAACAGCTGATCAACGACGGTCGACTTCGGATTTCAGATGGGAATCCTTTCAAGGGCAGGCGTATCACGTTTCACGACCCCTGTTACCTGGGCCGTGGAAATGGAGAATACGATGCACCTCGTGCGGCCCTTGAGGCATTGGACGCCGACTTGGTCGAAATGCGACGGTGCAAAAAGAACGGATTGTGCTGCGGCGCTGGCGGCGCACAAATGTTCAAGGATGCAGAAAAAGGAGACCGTGAAGTCAACCACGAACGCACAGATGATGTGTTGGCCTCCGGGGCCAAGGTGGTTGCCACAGGTTGTCCCTTTTGCAACACCATGATGACCGATGGCGTGAAAAACGCCGAGCGAGAAGAGGACATCGATGTCAAGGACATCGCAGAATTGATTGCAGAAGCAGCCGACCTGCTTTAAACCCATATTCACAACCCACCTGTGACCACTCTAAAGTCACAGTGAACACCACAACATGGCCCTATTAGAAGGAAAAATCGCATTGATCACAGGCGCATCGAGAGGCATCGGAAAGTCCATAGCACAACGCTATGTCAAAGAAGGAGCCACCGTGGCATTCACCTACCGCAGCAGCGACGAAAAGGCACGGGAACTTGAGGCCGAGCTCACCGCCTCTGGTGGAACCGCAAAGGGATTTAAATCCGATGCAGGAAGCCTGGCGGAAAGTGAAACCTTGGTCAAAGAGGTCGTTGAGGCTTTTGGGACCGTCGACATTTTGATCAACAACGCGGGCATCACGCGAGACACCCTCCTCATGCGCATGTCCGAGGAGCAGTGGGACGACATCATGCAGGTCAATTTGAAGAGCTGCTTCAACCTCACCAAAGCTGTTTTGAGAACCATGCTGAAAGCGAGATCTGGAAGCATCATCAACATGTCCAGTGTGGTGGGCATTCAAGGCAATGCGGGACAAGCCAACTACGCCGCTTCGAAAGCGGGAATTTTGGGTTTCACAAAAAGCGTGGCTTTGGAATTGGGAAGCCGGAACATCCGCAGCAACGCCATTGCTCCTGGGTTCATCGAGACAGAGATGACCGAGGCTTTGGATGAAGCAACCGTGCAAGGCTGGCGCGAATCCATTCCATTGAAACGGGGAGGAAAACCTGAAGATGTGGCCGATGCTTGCGTCTTCCTCGGCTCAGACATGAGCACCTACATCACCGGACAAACCCTGTCCGTGGATGGGGGCATGCGGATGTAACTTCGCGCCATGCGCGATCTCGTTCTCGACGCCCCTTTTTTTCAAGTCGCGCTGGCGCTCACCCTTGTGGTGGCTGCTTCTGCACTGCTGTACCGCATCGACCGAGGAAACCGCCACCTCCACCCTGGTTTGAGGGCGGGTCTTGGTGTACTCCGCGCCATGACCTTGGCCGTGCTCGTGCTTCTGTTGTTCCGCCCCGTGCTCCGAACAGAAGAACGAAACACCAGCCAGCCTGCTCTAATCGTCCTTCAGGACATGAGCGCTTCCATCTTGGATGAACATCCCCAATGGAAAGACAGCCTGAATCAATGGCTCACTGCACTGCCCGCCCAAGAGGGCCAGCCAGGTGCAGCCCTCAAGGCCTATTCATTTGGAGCCGAGTTAACCCCGTGGGATGCCGAATCAGAATCACGCGCCCCCATCACAGATTTGTCGACCCCGCTCGAGCTTCTGCAAGGCCAGTGGGCGGGCCGTCCCATCGGCGCCGTGGTGATCGCCACTGATGGGCGATTCAACCGAGGCCGCGATCCTGAAGCAGAAGGGGTTCGCTTTGGCGCACCCGTGCACTTCATTCGTCTGGGAGACACCACCTGGCGCAAGGACATTCGGATCGACCAATTGCTCCACAATGATGTCGCCGGACTCGGAAATCAATTCCCCATTGAAGTCGAGGTGGGAAGCAACGGACACGCGGGCTCTGTGGGCGTCACCCTTTCAGGGGCTGGCATTCGACAACGCCAAGAGGTAGAGGTGCTTCAAAATGGGGTGCCTTCCAAAGTCACCTTCCTCATCGAAGCAACCAAGCCAGGTCTTCAGCGATACTCCGTGGCCATTGACGAGGTGGAAGGAGAAGTCAACACATCGAACAACCGACGCACAGTCACCGTCGACATCATTGAACGACGAAAACGCATCCTTCTGACCGGACCAGCTCCTCACCCAGACCGAGGGGCTTGGGGGAATGCCCTCTCAGAAAACGCCAATTACGAGGTGGTCCAACAATCCATCGACGACTGGAATCCCGCCGACCTTGCAGGTGCCAACCCTTGGAATGCCGTTTACTTCTTTGGCTTTGATCCGGGAGACAATGCCGTTCGAAAAGCACACAACGAAGCCCAAGAAGCGGGAGTACCCATGGGCCTCATCGTGGATCCAGAAGCCGACTTTGCTGCATTGGCGCAGTTGGGATTGGGATTGAACTTCTCCCCCACACGCCAAGGGTTGACCACCGATCCGAAAGGAAGCTTGAATCCGGCATTCCCCCACTTCGAATTGGATGACGCCTTGGAAACCATGCTGGCTGAAGTCCCCCCTCTTGTTTCACCCTTTGGCGAGGCGGATTGGGGCCCAGGCCACACTCCACTCCTGTACCAGCGAATTGGCGGCATTTCCACTGAGTACCCCCTGTTGACCGTGTCTCAAACTTCGAAGGGGCGTATGATGGTGCTTTTGGGAGAAGGATCATGGCGTTGGCGCCAAGTCGGATACCTGCGCACGGGAAGCCATGAGCGGTTTGACGAGCTGGTCGGAAAAGTGACTCAGTACTTGACCTCGGACCCAGGGGTGGACCGTTTCCGCATCGATGGCCCTAGGCTTCTCGATGAAGACCAGCGTCTCACCTTCCAAGCCCGGGTGTATGACGCCACCCTGCAACCCCTTCAAGGCGCCGACATCTCACTGACCCTAAAAGACAGCGTGGGAAGCTCTTATGACTTCAGGTTTTCTTCGGCTCCATCCGGAGGATATACCCTCGACGCTGGTCGTCTCCCCAAAGGCAACTATACATGGAGGGCAGAAACAGATGTCGCCGGACAACCCTATCGCCAATCTGGCAATGTGGACATTCGCGGCATTCAACTGGAACTGAACGGCCGACCAGCCGAGCATGACCGCCTGAGGCGCATCGCAGAGCGGACCGGCGGGCAGACCTTTTTGCCCGAGCAGTTGGAGGACTTAACGAAAACGCTCGCCAGCTCAGCGAGCTTCACCCCCGAACTTTCCTTGTCCGAAAGACTTCAAGATCTGATTGGCTGGAAAACCCTTCTCTACGTCCTCACTCTCCTGTTGACCTTGGAGTGGATGGCTCGTCGTTGGGCTGGAACTTATTAACGTCCATTTCCCCTTTGAAGGGTGTAGATTCGGGGCATGAACAACCCCGCACGCATGCGTCTGATTGCCATCGGATCAGGCATATTTATCGCATTTCTGATCAGCTGGTCATCCATCACCGTCACCATTCCTTCCGGCCACGCAGGCCTCATCTTTAGGACCTTTGACGGCGGAATTAAACCCACAGAAGTCCCCATGGGACAAGGCTTTCACTTTAAGGCACCTTGGGACCGCATTGTCGTTTATGAAGTGCGTCAGAATGAATCGCAGCAAAAGCTGAGTGTCCTGTCCTCGAATCTGCTGAAGATTGAATTGGACATGACCGTCTTCCACCAGCCCGTTCTGAGTGACTTGGGTGCGCTCGAGGTGGAACGGGGACGCGGATACGAGGAAAACGTGATCGTGCCTTCTGTCCGCTCCGTTTCGCGAGAAGTGATTGCCAAGTACCTCCCCGAGGAGATCAACACGTCGAAAAGGGAGAAGATCCAAGACGAAATCCAAGATCGCCTAAGAGAGAAACTCGCTGCCAATTTCATTCAACTCAACGACGTTTTGATTCGGAACATTCGTTTGCCTCAAACCCTTGAAGCCGCCATTGAGCGCAAACTTCAGCAGGAGCAGGAGTCCTTGGAGTACGAGTTCCGTTTGGAAAAAGAGTCCAAGGAGGCCCAGCGCAAGCGCATCGAAGCCGAAGGCATCCGAGACTTCCAAGACATTGTATCCGAGGGGATTTCAGACGAACTCCTTCGCTGGAAAGGAATCGAAGCCACCCAGAATTTGGCAGAAAGCCCCAACACGAAAGTGGTGGTGGTTGGAGGCGGTGAAGATGGCCTTCCCATCATTCTCGGCAACAACTGACCTGGTTCCAAAGGGTTCCAAAAGACTGAAATGAAAAAGGCCCGCAGCAGCGGGCCTTTTTCATGGTAGAAAATTCAGATGGTCCCGCTTACGCCTCGGACCAAGTTCCCTTCTCTTTGGCTTTTGAAATCGCCCCCAACACACCCAAACGGTTGATGTTGCGCATTCCCGACGCACTCACGCGCAAGGA
>CALKHD010000048.1 GCA_938092195.1 uncultured Flavobacteriales bacterium
AGCGGGGGCTTCTTCAGCAGCAGGAGCCTCCTCAGCGGGAGCTTCTTCAGCAGCAGGAGCCTCCTCAGCGGGAGCTTCTTCAGCAGCAGGAGCCTCCTCAGCGGGAGCTTCTTCGGCAGCAGGAGCCTCCTTGGCAGGAGCTTCTTCGGCTTTCGATTCTGGTTCGGGGTTGGCCTCGGGCGTTGCCGCCTCTTGGGCCTCCTGCGGTTGATCCGCAGCAGCGTCGTTAGACGCATTTGCCTGGTCTTCAGGCTTTTGGTTTTCTTCGGTCATCATGTCCGAAGGGAGTTTTGTATCTCAATGGATGCGCCATCCATCTCGAGTTGTTGAATAAGGGGCGTTTGGCGCGTGCCCCAAAAAGGGGCGCAAAAATAGGGGGAATCCGCTGATTATCCGAATGATTGAGGCTTGATTCTCAATTGCCGCCACTTTCAATGAGCCGGGCTTGGTCAAACCCCATCTCTTTGGCCCGATTCAACCACGATTGTGCTTCTGCTTGACTGGGGCTCTTTCGCGTGATGTATCGGGTGAACCCTTGCTCCCGCAAAGAACGAATTCCCCAATCCAAAGGCGCATCCAAAATGGCATTCGCCAGCCGCACAGGAATGGTGCTTGAGTATTCACCCAGCTCGACCTCCCAGCCCACGTTCACTCGTTCAGAATCTTCAT
Organism: uncultured Flavobacteriales bacterium; assembly: GCA_938092195.1. Taxonomy (GTDB): domain Bacteria; phylum Bacteroidota; class Bacteroidia; order Flavobacteriales_D; family Sanyastnellaceae; genus UBA8752. The sequence goes on from CALKHD010000048.1 coordinate 670, forward strand.
CTTGGATAACCTCTTGTTCTGGGCCGGTTTCTGTTGGGGCGGCCTCCCCCATTCCCGCCAAGGACCCGACAGCCGTTGTGCTGGCTTCGAGAAGCGGGATGCGCTTGCCGTTGATGTAGACCACGACAAAGGCATCTTCTCTGCCATCCAAGCGCAAGTCATCGCGGTGCTCCGCTGCACTTTGCTCATCTTCAAATCGACCAGAAAACAACCTCAACCAACCGTCAGTGCCCGCATCCTCTCGGGTCAATGTCCCAAGTTTGGCCACAGCATTTTCATCGGGAACCCCACGGAAAGCCCCCACTTGAACACTGTATACCCGCCCTCTGATGTTGTTCCAGGTGGGAATCTCTTGGGCTGTAGACGGCGCATTTGTCCTGGATGCCGCCCCAGCAGGATCGGCTGCTGATCCTCTCGATCCCTGCGGATCATTGAACGCTGTGGCTGCTGCAGAGACCTGTTGATCCACCCTTTCTTGAACCAGTTCATCCACAGGGGGTCGAGAAGCCCTCAACCGCTCTCCGTCGACAAACCTGACTACAAACGCATCCTCGTAGCCCAAAGACCTGATGGCGTCTCTTGCCACCACTGCTGGATCATAGGCATCAAAACTTCCCGCCATGTAGCGGGTGATCCCATTGGACAACGATTGAGCCCACATGGGATTAAAGGCTGCAAACAGGGCAGCAGGAAGTGCCTTTCTAAAAGCTCCAATCTGAATCTTGTACTCCACCCCATCCATGCGCGGGGCACCCGATTCAACCGCGAACGTTTCGGCTGCAGAATTTCCATCGCTCAAGTCCAAAGGAGCCGATCCTAAAATGGCCCGCTCCATGGCCACGCGGTCAATTGGCCGAATGGCGACTCCACTCCCCGATGACGCCCCTTGCCCCACCACTTCCGCTGCGGGCAACACCACGCCAAAGGCCGAGGCCCTGCGCTCATTCGCATCGTTGAGGGACGAGTTGTTCAACCCGGTGGAAGCCGAGGCAATCGATTCATCTGCAACCACCTCCACGGATTCGACCGCTGCCCCCTCAGCGGTATCATTAGCGGTATCATCAGCGGACCGATCAGCGGACACTGCATCACGAGAGCTGCCTGATTCGCCCTCAGACTGAGAGGTTGGCGACATTGCAGAATCCGCCAACGGTTCAGATGACATGATCATGCGGTTTTCAAAGCCCCGTATATCGGCTCCTTCCAAAGCTTCCCGGACATCTCGCTCAGCAAAAAAGAGTGACTTCTCCCACCGACTCAATTTTGAACCAGACAATCCATTGTCTTCGTTCCGACTTCTGACTCTCCTCCATTCCGACCACGCTGCAATCAACTCCAAGTCCTCTGGCAGCCATGAATTCTCCCCGATAGCCCCACCTCCATCTGCACTTGTGACTTCAACTGACCGGTCAAGCAGCCTGATCCATTCCGCCACTTCTTCTTCTGTGGCATTGTCAAAAAATGGAACCACCTCCAATTCAGTAGACCCTTTGATTTCAACCAAACCCTCTGCATCTGCTGTAGACCGGAGCCCGGTCGGGTCTGCACGCTCCCCATCGACCGCTTGCACGACATCTTTCTCGGTCTCTGTCTGGACTTGTGCCTCTTGCCTCTCCTTCTCTTCTTCTTCTAAAACCTCAGACTGAGCCGCAACAGCCACAGAAGTCTCTGTAGCAGCAGCAGACAGGATTGGCCACTGCTCATCCCATTCCAATGACAAGGCGTTCCAAGCAGCCGCGGCCTTCAATGCCAAATCTTCTCTTTTCTCTTGGGCCAAAAAGCGCGCCTCATCGTCCAGCCTACGCTGAGGAAATTCAAGTTCATGAAGCCGCATGGCTTCAGATGCAGCTTGAGCTTCGACCAACAATGCTGAAAGTCCATTGACGCGCTGCGCCTCATCCGACCCAAAAGAAAGGCCCGACAATCCGTCCAGTTCCTGTTCGATCTGAAGGCCTTTGGCTTCTTCGCTTTCCACCCATTCATCCAGCTCCTCCAACATCGCTCCCCGAAGGTCCAGGTAAACCGATTTCAATTCTGGCTCTATGGAACTCAAGTCATCCAACGTCAGCACCATGGGCAGCCCAGATCCTCCAGAAGCCTCCGCAAATTCATCCCATGCGCGACTGACTTTGCGAGAATCCGAGATGCGCCTGGCCCAAGCTGAGGCCACCTGCGCGTCCGAAGCAGCCATGTCAGGCCCTGAATTTTTGGTGCTTGAATTGGGGAATACAAATCCAATCAACGTTGTCTCATCGTCATCCCCAAATGGGTCAGCCGCGATGGGAACCCAGTCCAAACTACCCTGAGCGTCATCGGGGACATCCACCTCTTCACTCGCCATGCTCTCTTCGCCCAGAGTCGTCTCGGATTCACCATTGGTTGAAGCGGCTTGGGCTTCGACGGCTGCGGCTTGCTCCGCTTGGATTTCTGATGCGGCTTCGGCAGCAGCGAGCGCTTGGGCAGCGGCGGCTTCTTCCGCTTCGAGTTCAGCTGCAGCTAAGGCAGCAGCAGCGGCGGCTTCTTCGGCTTCGAGTTCAGCTGCAGCGAGGGCTGCGGCAGCGGCGGCTTCTTCGGCTTCGAGTTCAGCTGCAGCGAGGGCTGAAGCAGCGGCGGCGGCAGTTTTTTCGGCTTCAAGTTCTGCTGCAGCTTCGGCGATGACCATGGAATCGGCCATCATTTCGGCCCGTGCCTCGAGCCAAACATTTTCGTTTCTGGCCCACTGTTGCTCCTGTCTGCTCAGCCATTCTCCCCTCCAACCAGCGCGTTCTTTCCTAGACCATGCCTCATTCGACGCATCCAATCCGAGGCTCCATTCTTCCATGAGGGCATCGCCTTCCTGGACCTTCAATACCCCCAAGCTTTCATCCACACCTTTTACGCCGCGCCTGGCATCCACCCAATCTGCCCAACGCATCATCAGTGACTCCAGATTGGTGCCCCCTGAGTCCAACAACTCCCTGAGGGCCAGTTTTTCTCTTCTTCCGGCCATGGCGGCCTCCCCTGCCACTTTGGCCAACGATGCTTTTGAAGCGCTTTGAACGGCGTAGCTCCAGGTATCCAACATGTTTCGAATCCCTTCAAAATCGGCACCATCCTTCAGGGATGCATCCACGAGGTCGGCTTCGGGGTGCCAAGACTCTAAGTCCTCCATGAGGTCATAAATCTCCCCAGCTGTGGCCATGTCAGGAGCATCCAAAAAGACTGTCTCCAATTCTAAGATTCGCTGCAATTTGTTCTCCCACAGCGCCACCAAAGCTTCTTCATCTTGAACCCGCCATGCATCAATGTGCTCTTGACTTGGAGATGGCTGATTTTCAAAAATGAACACCCCCCTTTCCTCTGGAGAAAGGCCAGCACTCTCCTTCATCAGTTGGCTCACATCATCCTCTGCATCAACACTTTCCGAAGCGATGGCTTCTGCATTGGTGTCCATCTGTTCCTGGTCCCTTGCGCTCACTTGTCCTTCTGAAGCATCACCATCCAGACTTTCTTGTCCATCCAAATCTTCTGTCCGAGAAAGCGCAGGGTCAGAAGACATCCCGTTTTCATCCACCAAGTCGTCAACCACCAAGTCAGCCGTTTGGTCATCCCCGACAGGACTGTCTTGCGGGGTTGAAGGGTTGACCGCGGCCGGAGCTTCCTCCACCGCTTCCTCCAGCGCTTCCTCTGTGGTCTCTTCATTGGTCTCTGCCAAGGCCTGTTCAGAAGCCTCGAGGGCAGCCTGACTCTCCTCAGGTTGAATCTGTTTGGATACCCATGCGCTCCAGCCCAATGCCGATGCTGAATATTCAGAAGGCACATCGGATTCTGAACCCACTTCGCCTTCTGGACCTTCTGGGTTTGAACTGGAAGAATCCTTGGGGCCTTCATCCATTCGCCCCTCTGCTTCCGCCTGCAAGTCGGCGAGCATGGCCCAGTCTTGCTCTACCCGCTCCACCATGGTCCAACCTGAACCCTGCTTTTGAAGCTCCCAAGCTGTATCCACAGAACCAAAAGCTTCGGACACAATTTGACCCGAACCGTCTTCCAAGACCCAGCGAACTCCCGCTCCACCCGGCTCTTCGTTCAAAGAGACATGATTGGATGGGCTTTGTCCCAAGTCCAATTCCCGAATGACTTCTCCATTTTCATAGACGCGCAGGATGAGGCTCTCCGACTCGACTTCTTCCTCCATCCAAGCAACACTGCCAGCCACAAAAGGCTGGTCACTCAGGGCCACCCTGAAAGCATGCACCCTCCCACCAGCCGCCGCTCGGTTGGAGGCAAACCAAGCCCCGCCATCTGGCTCTGGAATAAAGAAAGCGTCGTCGTTCACAGAATTGATGGGAAAAGGCAACCGGTAAGGCTCACCCTGTGGCTGGCCTTGTGCCCAACCCACCGCATAGATGTCCAGTCCCCCCAATCCACCCGGACGGTTCGATGAGAAATAAAGCACCCCATCCGGAGAGAGGTAAGCATCCCGCTCATCAAATTCCGTATTCACCGCATCAGACAGCCTCTCTGTGGCACCGTATTCGCCCCCACTGAGTGAAATGCGAAACAGGTCCCACCCCATCTGCCCCTTCTTTCCCAAAGACGAAAACACAAGAAGGGTGTCCCCATCGTGAAAAGCCATTCGCTCTGCAGAAGTTTTGAGATCGGCCTTCGATCGGAGCGCAGAGGGCACATTGACCAGCCTCAAACCCGGGGTTTCTGGCCGATAGAATCGAAATGCCGCATCTGGATCTGCGGAAATCCGATCCAAGACCTCCAAACCAACGGCTTCATCTGGCGACCATACAGCAGCACCGCACATTGTGGCCCACAACTCTGCCTTTTCCTTGAACAGCCCCTTTTTTCCTGCAGCATTTAAATACGCGGCATACAGGTCTCGGGCCCGATCAAAATCATATTCCAATTGGGCAAGTCGAGCTCGATGAAATTCCAAATCCACATCCGAGCATCCCATCCTGTTTGCGATTCGCAGGTGACGCCTCGCCAATGCCATTTGGCCCGGCTCGGCCAAAGCACATCCCGCCAATCGGCCATGCAAGCATCCCTCTTCAGGAAACAAACTCACCAACTTTTCATATTCCGGCTGGGCTTCGGTCAGCTGGCCAGCTGAATAAGCCCGTTCCGCCCTTTCTCGCAATTCTTCTTTGCCTCGCCCTTCTTGAGCGCTCAAGTTCAGCGCACACAGCGCCAACAGCCCCACCATGAGCACCCTGCGGCACCCGAGGTGAAACCCCATTTTCACGCGCACTTTCCATAAGGGCGACATGTTGGCAAATTGCGGCGGCATTCGTGTTCTGCGCGCAGGAAAGACCGGGGTTTTCAACAGGAAGAGCCTGACCCTTTTCATGGTCTTCTCCACCGCTACCTTTGCACCCAATCGATTCACCATGCCCAACGCCTTTTTCCAAGTCCCTTATCCGGAAAACGAACCGGTCCTGAACTACGGACCAGACAGCCCAGAGCGCGCTGCTCAACTGGCCGAATATGAGCGCATGCTCAACCAAGATCCTGTTCAAGTGCCCATGGTAATTGGAGGACGCAAAGTCATGACCGGCGACAAACGTCCTTTGACTCCTCCGCATGACCACCAACGAGTGATTGGCCACGCTCATTTTGGAGATGCCTCTCATGTGAAAGAAGCCATTGACTCTGCGCTTGAAGCGCGCTCCGCATGGGCTTCATTGGACTGGGAACAGCGCGCGAGCATCTTTCTCCGGGCCGCAGAAATGCTGGCCGGACCTTGGCGCACCCGCATCAATGCCTCCACCATGTTGGCCCAAGGCAAAAACATGCACCAAGCCGAGATTGATGCCGCCTGCGAATTCATTGATTTCCTCCGGTTCAATTGTCACTTTGCCCAAGAGATTTATGCCCAGCAGCCAGAAAGTGCCCCTGGCCTTTGGAATCGTCTGGAGTACCGCGCCCTCGAAGGATTCGTTTTCGCGATCACCCCATTCAACTTCACAGCCATCGCCGGAAACTTGCCCATTGCAGCAGCCTTGATGGGCAATGTGGTGGTTTGGAAGCCTTCCGATGAGCAGATTTACTCCGCTCATGTCATCATGGAACTCCTGCACGAAGCCGGTTTGCCCGAAGGCGTCATCAATTTGGTGACCGTGGATGGCCCAGTGGCAGGAGACGTCGTGTTCAACCACCCTGACTTTTCTGGGCTTCACTTTACGGGAAGCACAGGCGTCTTCCGCCACCTCTGGCAAACCATTGGCCAAAACATTGGTCAATACAAGACCTACCCTCGGATTGTGGGAGAGACCGGAGGCAAAGACTTCATCATTGCCCACCGCTCCGCCAATGTGGACGAAGTAGTGACGGGAATTGTTCGCGGATCTTTCGAGTTCCAAGGCCAAAAATGCAGCGCTGCCAGCCGGGTGTACTTGCCAGACAACCTCTGGCCGGAGATTCAAGAAAAGCTCACTGCTGAAGTGGCCACAATCAAGGTGGGATCACCTGCCGACCCGACCAATTTTATGGGCGCAGTCATCAGCCAGCGGTCCTTCGACAAAATCAAAGGCTACATCGAATTCGCCAAAAACAGCCCCGATGCCGACATCCTGTGCGGTGGCGGATGCGATGACAGCGTGGGTTATTTTGTTCAACCCACAGTGGTCTTGGCCAAAACACCGGACTTTAAAACCCTGGAAGAAGAGATTTTTGGGCCAGTGGTCACCTTGTATGTATACCCTGCAGATGAATTCGACAGCGCCCTTGAACTTGTGGACTCCACCAGTGAATACGCCTTGACAGGTGCCGTTTTTGCGCGCGAACGTTACGCCATCGATGACGCCATGCGCGCGTTGGAAAATGCAGCGGGCAACTTCTACATCAA
>CALKHD010000049.1 GCA_938092195.1 uncultured Flavobacteriales bacterium
ATACCAATCTGACAAAATGCGGTTAAAAGGCTCGGGGTGTTCCATCATGGGGGCATGACCACACTCGTCGATCCAGTGCAAATCAGCGTCCGGCAAGAGCGCTTTGAATTCATCGGCCACCTCGGGCGGCGTGATGGTGTCGTTCCTGCCCCAAATCAAGCAGGTAGGCTGCTTCATGTTTGGCAAATCTTTCCCCATGTTGTGGCGAATGGCACTCTTGGCGATGGCCAAAATCCGCAGGACCCTGTGGCGGTCATTGACAATGGCGAAGCATTCGTCCACCAATTCGTCGGTGGCATGGCGGGAATCGAAGAACGTCTCCCCCACTTTGTCTCGGATGAACCCCTTGTCTTCTCGCCGGGGGAATGAGCTGCCAAAGGCATTCTCGTATAAGCCACTGCTCGCTGTCAAGGTCAACGATGCCACACGCTCAGGATGACGCTTGGTGTAAATCAATCCAACGTGTCCTCCCAACGAGTTGCCCAAGAGGTGCACCTTGTCTAGGCCCATGTGGTCCAAAAAGCCTGCGACATGCTTGCTCAATGACTTGGCCCCCGTGGCGGCCAAAGGCATGTCGTACAAGGGCAGCATGGGAATGATGACCCGCATCTTTCCCGCGAAATGAGCAAACAGGTGCTCAAAATTGCTCAGCGCTCCAAACAAACCATGCAGCAGCACAAGAGGGGTTCCCTCCTCTGCACTCTGCACATATCGGTAGTCACCATCGGTGATCAGCTCCTGTGTCATTCCACTTGATGTCAATCGTTCAAAGAAAAGGACACTTGAAGGCCCTCTTGGGTTCTCAAACAGCCTCAATGAAGGCCAGTATGTGAACAACACGGGGCTGCCAAGACGGAGATTCACCAACATCCCCCACGATTCCCCACCCATGCAGGCCCAGCACGACTCAGGCACACCACATTGTTTAACAGAGACTTAAGTCGCTTTTCAACAGAACGCACCATCCACAGGTGTGCGTAAATTTTCCACATTGTGTCAGATTGTGGGACTCAGTGGCAAATAGTGGGATAAACCGGCTACTTTTGGATGGGCCATCGCCCACCCATTATGCTCAACCTCCTCGGAGAATATCACTGTCGAATCGACGCCAAAGGCCGCGTCAGCTTCCCCGCCAAACTGCGAAAGCAGCTGGACCGGGTGTTGCACGATGGGCTGGTGGTAAACCGAGACATTTTCGAGGGTTGCCTGGTGGTGTACCCCAAGCCCGAATGGGACAAGGTGAATGCCGAGATGGCCCAGTTGAGCCGCTATGACCGCAGCCATCAGTTGTTTCAGAGGAAGTTCATGAAGGGGGCCACCCTCATCGAACTCGACGGCTCCGGCCGCCTCCTTCTTCCTGGCGCACTGCTTCCACACGCCGGCATCCAATCCGGCAAAGGAGGAGACTGCGTGGTCACTGGTTTGGGCGAAAAGATTGAAGTCTGGTCCAAGGCCAGGTTCGAGAAGCACGTCCTCGGAGGGGATGAAGACTTTGATTTCGGCTCTCTGGCCGAGCAAGTGCGCAAGGACATCGAGCCTTCGCGAACCCCCAACGGATCCAACCGAGACTGATGAGTGCCGCTTACCACGTTCCCGTGCTGTTTGACGCTGCCCTCGACGGGCTCGCCCTGCAGCCCGCCGGAACGTATGTGGACTGCACCTTTGGTGGCGGCGGTCACAGCCGTGGCATTCTCGATCGGCTGGGTCCCGAAGGCCGGCTTTTTGGGTTTGACTGCGACCCCGATGCCGCAGTCAACGCCCCGGATGATGACCGCTTTCAGCTCATCCCCGAGAATTTTCGATTCGCATCCAACTTCCTGCGCATCCAAGGCGTCAAAAAGGTGGACGGCATCCTCGCCGACCTCGGCGTCAGCTCCCATCAATTCGATGCGGAGGACCGCGGCTTCAGCACCCGTGGCAGCGGAGACCTAGACATGCGCATGGACCCCCGCCTTCCAGAGGGGGCCGAAGAACTCATCAAGAGGATGGGTCCTGATGAACTCACCTCGCTGTTTCGGCAATACGGTGAGTTGCAACAGGCCCACAAAGCGACCCGGGCCATTCAGCAGGCCTTGAAAGAGGCCGATGCCCCCGTCATTTCAACCGCCTGGCTGCAGACTGTTTTGGCGCCGCTCGCACCTTACAACAAGCGCAACCAATACCTGGCCCAAGCTTTTCAAGCGCTTCGCATTGCAGTCAATGATGAAATGGGCGCATTGGAAGACCTCCTCAAGGCCAGCCTCCAATTGCTCGATGAAGACGGCCGGTTGGTGGTGATCAGCTACCACAGCTTGGAAGACCGGATGGTGAAGCGATTCATGCGCGCAGGAAACTTAGAAGGCGACATCCAGAAAGACTTTCACGGCCGTGCCTTGGTTCCCTTCGACAAAGTCACAGGCAAGGCCATTGTGGCCGACGCCGAAGAAATGGAACGCAATCCCCGATCCCGCAGCGCGCGATTGAGGGTGGCCTCCCGCAACACCCTCGCCGCATGATTTGGGGCAAGAAGGGGTCCAAGAAGAAGGCCGCAAAGGGAAACCGCCGGTTGACCGCCCAAGAACAATTGGTGCGCAACATGGCCCAGGATCCCCCTCGCAAGCGGAAGGCATCCAAAAGCCGGGGACACGCAAAATCCCTGGCTTCCAATGCCGCAGGACCCGCAAAAAACCAGAGGAAAGCCAACCCTGGCACCCACCGCCTAAGACAGGCCATCTCACGTGTTTTCGCCCCCGTTCGGCGGTCCCTCACTGGAGAATGGCTGGGCGGCCCAGAGGCCATCCGTCACCTTCCATTCGCTGCGTTTTTGGGCCTGCTGTTCATCGGCTACATCTACCTGCAGTACAAGTACGAATACGACGAACGGGCCATCAAAGAAGGGCGGAAAGAACTCCGGAACCTGAGGCACCACGAGCAAGCCCTCCGGGGTCGGTTTGAATCCCAATTGCAAAGAAGCCGGCTCGATGAAGCCATGGCCGACGTGGACCTCACCGCACCCAGCACGCCTCCTGTCCTTCTTCCCGACGCCACATCACCGAATCCATGAACCGCACCCAACATATCGCCACGCGCGCCTGGGTGCTCTTCGCCACATTCAGCGTATTCGGGTTGGCCATCATCGTCAGAATTCTGATGGTGCAGCTCGACCCTGCCCATGCCGCCGGCAATGCCATGTTGCCCCAGCTGCAAACCATCGAGCCCGAGCGCGGACGCATCCTCTCTGCACAAGGCCACCTGCTCGCTGCCAGTGTGCCACGCTTTGACTTGCACTGGGACCCAACCGTCATCAACACACAAGAAGAACGAACGGACTTTTTGGGACTCTTGCCTCAACTCGCAGGGGCGTGCGCTCAAGAATTTGGACGCCGCTCTGCCGCCGAGTGGAGGGACTTTTTGCTGGACGCCCACCAAGAAGGGACCCGCCGTTACGTGCCCATTGCACGCAACATCGCATGGGACCGGCGCCAAGCCGTGGAGGCCTTCCCCTGGATTTCAGACCGCAGCCGAAACCGGTCGGGCTTCATGTTCACTGAAAAGCCAAGGCGGGACAAACCGTTCAGCCCACTGGCCAACCGCACCATTGGACTTCACAGACCCGAGGGCAACAGCGTGGGAATCGAAGCCGCATTTGACTCCGCCCTTTCCGGACAATCAGGAGAGCGCTGGATGAGGCGCATTCACGGAAACTATTGGATCCCGGCCACCGATGACTTCGTCCGCACACCAGAACCAGGCCTGGATGTAAGAACCACCCTTGAATTGAGGACCCAAGACGTGGCATCCGACGCACTTCGGGCCCAAATGGACCACCACGAAGCCCAATGGGGATGCGCCGTGGTCTTGGAAGTGGCCACAGGCAATGTTGTCGCCATTGCCAACTTGGAAAGGAACGCTGAGACCGGTCAGTGCAGTGAATCTTACAACCACGCGCTTGGGTCGGCCGTAGAGCCAGGATCCACCTTCAAGTTGGCCAGCATCATGGCCATGCTCGAATCAGGCCGCATCCGACCCACAGACACACTCGATACCGGCAACGGCAAACTGAAGCCCGCCAAAGGGTGCTCCCCCATGGAAGACACCAGCCATCCCCAAGGGGGCTATGGCCCACTGCGCTTGGAAGAGGTGTTTGAGCGCAGCTCCAACGTGGGAACTGCCCTCGCGGTACAACAAACCTTTGGGGCCGACCCTCAAGGCTGGCTGACCGCCTTGGCCAAAATCGGCATTGGCAACAAACTCGGGATGTCTCTGGCCGGCGAAGGCCAGCCCAAAATGCACGCCTCCATCTCGGAACGGGATTGGAGTGCCTGCTCCCTCACCTCCATGTCCATCGGATACGAGGTCACCATGACACCCCTCCAAACTGCGGCATTCTACAATTCAATCGCCGCCGACGGCCGGTTGATTCGCCCGCGTTTCGCCGACGCCCTGCTCGACGGAGAGAAGGTGGCCGAAGCCTTCCCTGTGCACATCATTCGAGACCGCGTGGCCAGCCGCACGACCATATCTGCACTTCAAAGCATGATGGAGCTGGTTTGCGCCCCGGGCGGGCACGGCACAGCAGAAGACATCTTCAGAGACCGTCCATACCGCGTGGCCGGAAAAACGGGAACCGCCCGCGCCGTGAAGCCTGGAGGAGGCTATGAAGGTCACCGTGGTTCATTCGTGGGCTACTTCCCCGCTGAACAGCCGGCATACACCATCGCCGTTGTGGTGCAACGGCCCACCAAAAACGGGTATTACGGAGGCGTCGTGGCTGCACCTGTGTTCCGCGCCATCGCAGACCACCTGTACGGAACCAACCCAGAATTGGCCACAGATCGGGGCAACCAGCTTGCCGAAAGCCCTCGCCTACCGGTGACCATGAATGGTGAACTGAACACCATTCAAGCCCTGTATGCCGCCTTCGACATTCCCTTTTTGATTGACACCACAGGGAGCCAAGACATGCCCACGCACGTGGCCGCCAAAACCAACGAGCGAACCGTCACCCTCACCCCAAGGACCATCCCAGAAACCGCCATGCCCGATGTGCGTGGCATGTCCCTAAGGGATGCGCTTCAACTCCTCGAACGCCGCGGCGTCCGGGTGGACATCCAGGGCCGAGGAACAGTTCGCCGACAAAGCATTGCACCGGGAACCGCCCATCGGAACGGACAAACCATTCTGCTCGAACTGTCATGAAGCTGCTGAAAGACATCTTGTATGGTGCGCGGATCACCCAGGTCATCGGATCCACCCACATCGCTGTGGAATCTGTGGTTTCGGACAGCCGCCAAGTCAAGCCATTTGGCTGCTTTGTGGCCATCAGCGGAACCACAGTGGACGGGCATGAGCACATCCCATCTGCCATCCGCTCGGGAGCCGCAGCCGTGGTCTGCGAAACCCTGCCCAGCCCCGACGACATCTCCGACCAAGTGGTTTACATCCAAGTGGAGAGCGCCCGGTCGGCCCTGGGCCATCTGGCCGCCAACTATCACAACAACCCAAGTGAACGGCTCAAAATCGTCGCCGTTACGGGGACCAACGGGAAGACCACTGTGGCCACCCTTTTGCACCGTTTGGCGCGGCTTTTTGACCGGAAAGCAGGCTTGGTCAGCACGGTCGAGAACCGCATTGTAGACCGGGTCGTTCCCGCCACACACACCACCCCAGACCCTGTCGGACTGCAACAGCTGTTTGCCGACATGCTGGACGCTGGCTGCACGCACTGCTTCATCGAGGCCAGTTCACACGCCTTGGATCAGCACCGCTTGGCAGGAACCACACTCACTGGCGCGGTCTTCACCAACATCACCCACGACCACCTGGACTATCACGGTGATTTCAACGCCTACATCGGCGCCAAGAAATCCCTGTTCGACAACCTTCCAGCTGGCGCATTTGCCCTCACCAATTCAGACGCCAGGCACGCAGATACCATGGTCCAAAACACCAAAGCGAAAGCCGTGACCTACGGAACGCAGCAGGTGGCCGACCACAAGACGCGGATTGTAGAAAACGGGCTCGGCGGATTGCAACTGCACATCGATGGTCAGGACCTCTACTCGCGCCTCATTGGTGACTTCAACGCCTCCAACCTGACCGCAGCTTACGCTGTGGCGCGCGAGCTGGGCTGGAATTCCATGGACACCCTGACCCACCTCTCTTTGCTGGACGCCCCAGAAGGGCGAATGCAGCAGGTAAGGGCAGGAAAAGGCGACGTTCACGCGATTGTGGACTACGCCCACACGCCCGACGCATTGGCCAAAGTTCTGGAGACCCTCCAAGCCATTCGAACGGCTGGACCTGCATTGGCCACGGGAGGAGAAGCACGCATCCTTTGCGTGGTTGGCTGCGGCGGCGATCGAGACCGCACCAAGCGGCCCATCATGGCGCAAACGGCAGCCAACCTGGCTGACTTGGTCATCCTCACCTCGGACAACCCCCGCAGCGAAGACCCCTCTGCCATCATCGCCGAAATGACGGCCGGTTTGGACCCCATCCAAAAGCGCAAGGTGACCTCCAATGTGGACCGGAGTGAGGCCATTCGTTCTGCCTGCATTCAAGCCCGCCCCGGCGATGTCATTCTGGTCGCTGGCAAGGGCCACGAGAAGTACCAAGATGTCGCAGGTGAGCGGCTTCCATTCGATGACGTGGCCGTCTTGGCCGAGTCCCTGTCCACCCCAACTCGCTGATTGATGCTCTATCACCTCTTCGACCATCTACAGCAGATTTCTGACGTTCCCGGTGCAGGCCTGTTCCAGTACATCTCCTTCCGGGCTGCTGCTGCTGCATTGCTTTCTCTCCTGGTGTCAATTGGCATCGGGCGGCGCATCATCCAATGGCTGCAATTGAAGCAAGTCGGGGAGGTCGTTCGCGATCTCGGTCTGGAAGGTCAAATGCAAAAGCAAGGGACGCCCACCATGGGCGGCATCATCATCCTGAGCGCCATCCTCATCCCCACGTTGTTGTTGGCCGATTTGACCAACATCTACATCCAATGCATGCTGTTGGTCACCGTCCTTTTGGGCGGAATTGGCTTCATCGACGACTACATCAAGGTCTTCAAAAACAACAAGGAAGGCCTGGCGGGCCGGTTCAAGATTGTAGGCCAGGTCGCGGCGAGTTTAATCGTGGCCACCATGCTCTTCTGGAGCCCCCAAGTTCAAGTAAAAGAGGCCGTTCCCGCCACTTCAGTGGAGGCCCTTGAACAAGGCCTTGAAGACACCGATGGAGACGGCTGGGTGAGGGTTGAAAGAAGGTCCTTGAAGACCACCATCCCCTTTGTCAAGAACAATGAATTCGACTACGCCCGACTCACTGAATGGGCCACCGATTCACCTTGGGCACAGTTTGCTGTTTTCGCGCTGATCGTCGTGTTCATCGTAACGGCGGTCTCCAATGGCGCCAACCTGACCGACGGCATGGACGGCTTGGCTACAGGCACCAGCGCCATCATCGGCATGACGCTGGCCATCCTCGCTTATGTCTCCGGAAATGCAGTTTTTAGTGACTACCTGAACGTCCTCTTCATTCCCAATTCGGGAGAACTGGTGGTGTTCATTTCTGCCTTTGTGGGCGCTTGCATTGGCTTCCTGTGGTACAACGCCTATCCGGCACAGGTCTTCATGGGTGACACGGGCAGCCTTGCCCTTGGAGGCATCATCGCCACGTTCGCCATCGCCATTCGCAAAGAGCTTTTGATTCCTGTCCTCTGCGGGATTTTCCTGATCGAAAACCTCAGTGTGGTCATTCAGGTGGCGTGGTTCCGCCACACCAAGAAAAAGTATGGTGAAGGCCGTCGGGTTTTCCGGATGTCGCCGCTCCATCACCACTACCAAAAAGGAGGAATGCCGGAGAGCAAAATCACCGCGCGTTTCTGGATTGTCGGCATCCTGCTGGCCGTCATCACCATTGTGACCCTCAAGGTTCGCTGATGTCGGGCATGGTGACCATACTCGGTGCCGGCGAAAGCGGTGAAGGGGCAGCCAAGCTGTGCCATCAGTTGGGCATGCCTTGTCGCGTGACCGACTCCGGTCCCATTGATGCTGAGCGCAAAGCGCGCCTGGAAGCCTTGGGTGTGGCCACCGAAGAAGGCGGACACGACCGAGGGTTGCTGACCGATTCAGACCTGTTGATCAAATCTCCAGGGGTTCCATCCACAGCCGTCCCCGTTCAGTGGGCCCAAGACGCCGGCGTTGAAGTGATCGGTGAACTGGAATTCGCTTCTCGCCACACCAACGCCAAAATCGCAGCCATCACCGGCACCAACGGCAAGACCACAACGACTGGACTCTTGAACCACCTCCTGAACCAAGGCGGCCTGGATTCAGGTTGCGCAGGAAACATCGGATCCAGTTTTGCGGGCGCCATCGCAGAAGCTCAGAAACGGCCCGAAGGCGACCGCGACATCTGGGTGGTCGAAGCCTCGAGCTTCCAGCTCGAAGATGCGGTGGCCTTTAAGCCCGATGTGGCACTGCTGCTGAACCTCACCCCAGACCACCTCGATCGCCATGGCGATGTCGAAGGATACGGTGACGCCAAATGGAACATCACGTCAAGCCAATCGGCCGACGACCACCTCATCATCAACGCAGATGACCCGGGGCTACAACAGCTCCGCAAGCGAAAAACAACTGCTGCGCAGATCCACGCCTTCACAGGCGAGACCCACGCAAACAGCCACGAAAACATCGCGGCACACACCCTCGATTCACAACGATTTACCTACCTCAACCCCAACCTGATTATGAGCATCCAGGAACTCGCCTTGCAAGGCAAACACAACCTATACAATTCCATGGCAGCGGGTGTCGCTGCGCGCCTCTTCGACCTCAACGATGTCGACATGCGTGAAGGCCTCCAGCACTTCCGAAATGTGGAACACCGTTTGGAGCGCGTGGCCAATGTCAACGACATCCGCTTCATCAACGACAGCAAAGCCACCAATGTGAATGCCGCATGGTACGCCCTCGACAGCATGACCCGACCCACCATTTGGATTGCAGGCGGCGTGGACAAGGGAAATGACTACACCGATTTGATTCCGCTGGTGGGCGAGAAGGTTCACACTTTGATTTGCTTGGGCAAAGACAACGCCAAACTCAAGAAGGCCTTTGGAACTGCCGTTTCACGCATCCTGGAAGTCGAGAGCGCTGAAGAAGCTGCGGTCTTGGGCTACAATGTGGCCCAGCCAGGTGATGCCGTGTTGCTTTCACCCGCCTGCGCCAGCTTCGACCTGTTCTCTTCCTACGAGGAGCGCGGAATTCGCTTCAAGAGAGGTGTTCGCTCCATCTGAGGCATGACGGGACGAATCGCCGACTTCCTTTCTGAACACCTCAAAGGGGACCGCGTCATTTGGGTCGTGGTCTTCCTCTTGGTACTGATCTCTTCGGTCAGCGTGTATTCTGCCAGCGCCACACTCGCGTGGAAAGCCGGTGGAGATTCGGTGCGGATTTTGCTCCGACATCTGGCATTGCTGAGCATCGGGTTGGGCACCATGTGGATGGTTCACCGCTGGAAGTTTGCGTATTTCTCTCGCCTGAGTCAATTGGGCATCCACATCTCACTCGTGCTTTTGCTCATGGCACTGCTTGTGGGATCTGAACTCAATGACGCCAAGAGGTGGGTGGACATCGCCGGTGTCCGCTTTCAACCATCCGACATGGCCAAGGTGGCCTTGGTGGCTTTTGTCGCCAGAATGCTGGACCGGAATCGGCTCATCCTACACGACTTCAAAAATGGAGTGCGGCCCATTGTGGCCTACATCGCCGCAACCTGCGTCCTCATCCTCCCCGCCGACTTCTCAACCGCCGCCCTTCTTGGGGTGGTGTGCTTTCTGCTCATGATCATCGGTGGGGTGCCCTTTCGTTCTTTGGCCATCACAGCGGGCTATGGCGTCGGAGGCATTCTGACCCTGGTGGGTCTAGGTGTAGCGGCCCCCAGCATATTTCCAAGGTTCAGCACCTGGGTGGCCCGTGCCACGGGTTTTTTCGGCGGCGAGGGAGGATCAGACTCCACACAAATCGACTTCGCCCTGCAAGCGATTCACGAAGGCGGCATGTTCCCCCAAGGGCCCGGATCCGGGGTCAGCCGCAATGCCATGCCGGTGGCCTATGCCGACATGATCTACGCCTTCATCATCGAAGAGTGGGGCATGATCCTTGGCGGGGTCGGATTGATCTTGCTGTATTTGATCCTGTTCAGCCGCGCCATCAGGATCGGAACCAAATGCCAACGGCCTTTCGGCAGCTTGCTTTCCATTGGCTTGGGCCTCATGCTCACCTTCCAAGCCATGGTCAACATGGGAGTTGCGGTCAAACTGCTCCCCATGACTGGCCAACCCCTCCCCTTGGTCTCCATGGGCGGAACGTCCATCCTGTTTACCTGTGCAGCACTTGGAATGATCTTGTCGGTGAGTCGGTCCTTGACCGAACCTGAAGCCGCAAGCCCCGTGGAATCCTCAGGACATCGACACGCCCAACGGTCCATCCCCAAAAACCAACACGCCCATGCCTGAATCACCCATGCGGGTTCTGATTTCAGGCGGCGGCACCGGAGGGCACATTCATCCTGCTTTGGCCATTGCCGAAGCTTTGCTGGAAAGGGCCCCCGACGCCAACATTGAATTTGTGGGGGCCTTGGGCAGAATGGAGATGGAGCGCATCCCCGCAGCTGGCCATGTCATCACCGGCCTGCCCATCACGGGGTTTGACCGAAAACTCAGCACCCGCAATCTGCTGTTTCCTTTCCGCCTGCTCAAGTCCCTTTGGATCTCCAAGAACCTCATCAAAAAGTTCAAGCCCGATGTCGTGGTGGGCGTGGGCGGCTTTGCCAGCGGCCCGCTTTTGTGGATGGCCGCCAAAGCAGGCATTCCCACTTTGATCCAAGAACAAAACGGATTTCCCGGCATCACCAACCGCTTACTCGCTGGGCGGGTCAATCGAGTATGTGCTGGGTTTCCCGGCTTGGAGCGCTGGTTTCCATCTGAGAAAATCATTGAAACCGGAAACCCGTTGCGCCAAGGAATCCTCACACGGTTGGGCACATCCTCCAAATCGGCGCAAAATGCAAGCGATGCCCGAAACCACTTTGGACTGGACCTCAACAAACCGGTTTTGCTCGTCCTTGGAGGAAGCCTTGGGGCCGCCAGCATGAATCGGGCTGTTCGCTCGCTTATGACCTCTGGTGCGCTCCAGGACAAGGGCTTCCAGATTCTATGGCAATGCGGAGGTCGGTATGAAGACGAGCAAGTGGCCTGGGCGAACGACCACAATGACCCCAACCTCATCGTGAAGGGGTTCATCGACAGGATGGACCTTGCCTACGACGCTGCTTCCATCATCGCCAGCCGCGCAGGCGCCATGTCCATTGCAGAACTCGCACTGGTAGGCAAGCCGACACTTTTGGTCCCTTCCCCCCATGTCGCAGAAGACCATCAAACCAAAAACGCACGTTCGGTGGTCGACAGACATGGCGCATTGTTGATCCCCGATTTTCAGGTTGAAAGCGAACTGGAAAATCAGGTCCGGATCTTGTTGGACGACCCTGCAAAATGTGCAGCCATGTCCACTGCATTGCAAGCCACCGCCAAGCCTGATGCAGCCCAGCGCGTGGTGGACGAACTGCTCAAACTGGTCCCACCCACCCGCCAATGATGGACCAAAAACAAGTGTTCTTTCTTGGAATTGGCGGCATTGGAATGAGTGCACTTGCCCGTTGGTATCATGCGCACGGCGCATTGGTGGCAGGTTACGACCGCACAGCATCGGAATTGACCCAACAACTGGAGACAGAAGGCATTCAGGTCGATACATCCGGCCTCGAAAAGGCCCTGCCCGCCAGCTTGATCTCCGATCTGACCAAAGGCCAAACCGAACATTGGACCGTGGTCTCCACACCCGCTGTCCCTTCAGATTTCCCCTTGCTGACTCTCCTGCGGAAGGCCGGTTTCAAAATTTGGAAAAGGGCCGAAATTCTTGGCCAACTCACAGCCCATCAGCCCTTGATTGCCATTGCCGGGACCCATGGCAAAACCACCACTTCTTCTCTGCTCTCTCACCTCTTGCACGCTGGAGGTTTGCCCGTAGAAGCATTCTTGGGCGGCATTTCAAAATCCACCGGGTCCAACCTGTTGATGGCAGGCCAGAACCATGAATCGCCTTGGATGGTAGCCGAAGCCGATGAATTTGACCGCAGCTTCCTCACCCTTCACCCCAAGCATGCCGTCATCACCTCCACCGAGCCCGACCATTTGGACATTTACGGCCATGCAGAAGCCCTGAATCAAACCTTCGGAGAGTTTGGCCGACAGGTCCAAACAGGGGGGCTTTTGGTTCACCTCGACGCCGCTCAATCCTGGTCCGCATCTGGAGGTGAAAAACCATGGCCAACCCACCGGATATATGGAGAAGTCCGGCAAGGACAATCTTTGGATCAACTCGGATGGGAGGCTGGATACTCCGAAGTTTCTGGGGTCCATGGCCGCTCACAATTCCGGCTTCATCTGGAAGGGTTCGACCCCTTGAACATCGTGTGGCCATTGCCCGGAAAACACAATGCCGCCAATGCAACCGCGGCAGCCGCCATGGCTCTTCGGGCGGGACTTTCATCAGAAAAACTACCCGAACTGATGGCCAATTTTCAGGGTGTATCTCGTCGTTTTGAGATCCGTTTGGACACCAATGAATTGACCGTCATCGACGACTACGCACATCACCCGAGCGAAGTGGCCGGAACCATTGATGCGGCAAGGCTGGTCTACCCCAACCGCAAGATCACAGGTGTGTTTCAACCACACCTCTACAGCCGCACCCAAGACTTCCTGGCTGACTTTGCCGCAGCCCTCTCTAAACTGGACCAATGCATCCTCCTTCCCCTCTATGCAGCCAGGGAAAAACCGATCCCAGGTGTGGATGCACAAGCCATTGGGGAAAAGATGACTGCATGCCCAGTGAAATGCCCGGAAGAAATCCGGTTTTTGGATGTTCTGGAGGAATGCGATCCAGACGTTTTGCTGTTCATGGGCGCTGGGGACCTCCACCATTGGATTTCCCCGAGCATTGAACGACTCAACGGCAGCCATCAGAGGACGCAAAACAAGTCGAATCCACCCACGTGAAATCAAAAACGCCATCTTCTGATTCGCCCCAGACCAAGCGCTGGGTGATTTGGCGCACCCTTCCGCTGCTGATTTTGGCTGGAGTGGTCTTCACTGCAGCAGAAAACGAGTCCAGTGCTACGCCCTGCCGGGCTTTGGAAATTGAGGTGGATCAATTGAACGGAATGTATTTCGTGGATGCGCCCTCACTCAGAACAGCGGTCACCCGCCGTTTTCAACTGTTGGACCAGCCCATGAACGGCTTGCCCTACGGTGAAATCCATCAAACTGTCCTCGATCAACACGGGGTGGCCAACTGTTCGGTTCAACCCACCTTGGGAGGTGCACTCCGGATATCAGTGCAGCAACAGCGGCCCATTGCACGCGTCTGGACGCCAGACAGTGCCTTGTATCTGGATGATGCTGGCCGGTGGTTGCCTTTGTCTGATCGATACGCGGCCGAAGTGCCTGTGGTCCATGCCTCAAATCAACTGTCCGCGCAATTGGCCATGCCCATTTTAAGGAAAATGGACACCGATCCATTTTGGAATCGCTTCATTGATCAAATCGCGGTGGACGACCAAGGTTTAATTCAACTGCACCCTCGGTTGGGAGACCTGACCATACAACTCGGCCCCGCCGCCGACCTCGAAGACCAACTCGACATCCAGCTCTCACACCTCAAGACGTTCTACGGCGCCATGATCGAAAGTGGTGACTTGCGACAATATTCTGAACTCGACCTGCGCTACGACGGACAACTCGTCGCGCGGAAATGAACCCACCCTCCAGCCCCAACTCCATGGATTCACCCACCACCCACCAAGACATCGTCGTCGGACTCGACATTGGAACCACCAAAATCGCTTGCATTGTCGGCCAGCGAAATTCCCACGGCAAGCTCGAGGTCATAGGATATGGAAAAAGTGAATCCATCGGTGTGACGCGTGGTGTTGTCGCCAACATTGAGCAAACCGTCCAATCCATCCGCACCGCTGTCGAAGCCGCTGAAAAATCGGCCAACGTCAAGATTGAGGTTGTGAACGTCGGAATTGCTGGGCAGCACATTAAGAGCTTGCAACATCGCGGGCAAATCATCCGGACTGAAACTGAGTACGAGATCAGCCGTGACGATGTGCAACAGCTCATTGATGACATGAAAAAGCTGAAGGTTCTTCCGGGAGAAGAAATCCTTCACGTCCTACCCCAGGAGTTTACCGTCGATGGAGAGCCCGGAATCAAGGAGCCCGTGGGGCACACAGGGGTTCGTCTCGAAGCCAACTTCCACATCATCACCGGACAGACATCTGCAGCCAAGAACATCTACCGCTGCATCAAACGCGCTGGTCTTCAGGTGGACCAATTGATTCTCGAACCCATCGCCTCCAGCAGTTCCGTGCTGAGCGAAGAGGAAAAGGAAGCGGGCGTAGCCTTGGTCGACATTGGTGGCGGAACCACCGACATCGCCATTTTCCAGGAGGGCATCATCCGGCACACGGCCGTGATTCCGTTTGGTGGCAATGCCATTACCGATGACATCAAACAAGGGTGCGGTGTGCTCAAAAAGCACGCCGAGGCTTTGAAGAACAAATTTGGATCCGCCCTGGAGCAAGAAATGGCACAGGACGAAATCGTGGTCATTCCTGGCCTGCCAGGCCGGGCTCCCAAAGAGGTCTCACGTCGCAACATCGCTGGCATCATTCAGGCCCGCATGTCAGAAATCATTGAGCACGTCCACTACGAAATCAAAAACAGCGGACTCGAAGGAGAACTCATCGGAGGCATCGTTGTCACCGGTGGCGGAAGCCAGCTTCGCCATGTGCGCCAGCTGTTCGAATATCTCACCACCTTGGACTGCCGGATTGGATTTCCGAATACGCACCTGGCACAGGCCCCCGACCGCAGCCTCACTGCTCCAACCTATGCCACGGGAATCGGTTTGGTTTTGCTTGGATTCGAAGATGAAGACAAGTCAAATGGCGACCATTCCAACGATTCGATTCAAGACGAAACCCGAGAAATGCGCATAGGGCCACGCAAATTCCTGCAGAAAATCAAGGACTTCTTCGAAGACGAACTTCCGGAATAAACACCGGAAGCCCGACATCCAAATTCCGTTTTCCACGAAGCGATGGTGAATGGAAATCCAAATGGCCGGCTCAAACTTGACTTGCGTCGCTTTTCTTGTCACTTACCCGTGATGTACGGGAATGCCTGTAATTCCCGAACAACACCTCTCACCTTTTGATTGTGAAATGATGCGATTTGATGTAACCCAAAACCAAGGCTCTCCAATCAAGGTCATCGGTGTAGGTGGCGGCGGCTCCAATGCCGTCAATTACATGCACCGCCAGGGCATCAACGGTGTGGACTTCATTGTCTGCAACACCGACAACCAAGCCTTGGAAGCCTCCACCGTTCCTTCCAAAATTCAATTGGGCATCACCTTGACCGCTGGTCAAGGCGCAGGCAGCATTCCGGAGACGGGTAAAAATGCGGCCATTGAAAACCTCGATGATGTGCTGGCCCACCTGAATGACAACACCACCATGGTGTTTGTGACTGCGGGAATGGGCGGTGGTACAGGTACGGGAGCCGCTCCTGTCATCGCCAAAGCATGCAAGGACCTGGGCATTCTTACTGTGGGCATTGTCACAGTCCCCTTCAACTTTGAAGGCCGCCGCAGGGCCAATCAAGCCAGCCAAGGTTTGGAAGAAATGCGAGCCGCTGTGGACACCCTCTTGGTGATCCGAAACGACAAGTTGCGCGAGCTCTTTGGCAACCTCGCCTTGAAGCAAGCCTTCTCCAACGCCGATGAAGTGCTCTGCACAGCCGCCAAAGGCATCGCGGAAGTGATCACCTTGACAGGAGACATCAACGTTGACATGAACGATGTGAAAACCGTCATGTCCGATTCCGGCGCTGCAATCATGGGAGCCGGCGCTGCAAGCGGAGAAGGCCGCGCCATGACAGCTGTTACTGAAGCTCTGGAATCCCCATTGCTCAACGACAGTGACATCACAGGTGCCAATTTCGTTTTGCTCAACATCACCTACGGCACGGATGAAGTGCTGATGGACGAGATTTCCGAAATCACGGACTACATCCAAGATCAAGCGGGCGCCACCGCCGAAGTCATCTGGGGATACGGCCACGATGAAAGCCTCGCAGACAAAATTTGCGTCACCGTCATCGCCACAGGCTTTGAAACCAATGGTGAACTTCCAGAAGGGCCCGTTGTGAGAACCGTACTCCAACAAGGTGCCCGTGAAATCACGCAGCCGTTGAATGGACCCATTTCTCGAGAAGAGTGGTCAGCCCAACCTGCACCCTCCGCGGAGGAGCCCCATTTGAAGTCTGAAGAAGGCAGCCTCCCTGAGAACGCCACGGAGATCACCGAACCCTTGGGAAACACATGGTTGGCAGACGACATCACCTCTGACGTCCACTCTGGTGCCCCCAACCTTTTTGGAGAAGTCGACCAAGACCAAGCTGAAGAGGTCACCTTGATTCACAAAGAAGCTGAGGAAGTAAAACTGGACGTTGAGCCAGAAATTCTAGAGCCAACAGCCCCAACCAAAGTCGGTGAATACACCGTCTTGGATCTGGATGACGATCAAGACGAAAACTTGATCCCAGAAGCCATGGAAGGGGTCTCCTTCACCAATGAACAGGTCGATGCCGTTGATCCTGCGTCCATCCAGGAAGAGCCGAGCCAACCATTGCCTGCTGCTCCTGTAGCCAATGCTCAACCCGTTCCGGCACCTCGCCCTCTACCCAAGCCAGAACCCATGGCTGAGCCCAATGTGGGTTCTTCTGAGTTGGCTCAGCGGAATGCACAGCGTCAAGCCAGCATCGAGGAATACACCAAAAGGTTGCGCACTCCCAGCGGATTGACCGATTTGGAAAATGAGCCTGCTTACAAGCGACGCAACATCCAATTGGCCCCCACTCCTGCCAGTGACGAATCTCAAGCCACCCGTCTCAGCATTGATGAGGAGACCGGCAGTTTGAAGACCAACAACCCTTACCTGCACGACAACGTCGACTGATCTAAACAACGTGACGCTACAAGACCGCATCAGCCATGACATGAAGGAGGCCATGAAGGCCAAGGACAAAGTCCGCCTTGCCTCCCTTCGTGACATCAAAAGCAAAATCACCCTCGCTCTTTCTGAGCCTGGAAGTGGCGACAAACTCGATGATGCCTCAGTGACCAAGATTCTGTCCAAGCAGCTCAAGCAAAGGGAGGACACCCTGACCATCTACCGCGAACAAGGACGGGATGACTTGGTGGAGGAAGAACAGGCCCAAGCCGAAGTACTCAAAGCGTATCTGCCCCAACCCATGAGCCAAGAAGAATTGGCTACAGCAATTCATGCCCTGATCGAAGAATTGGGTGCGACCTCCATGGCGGACATGGGCCGTGTGATGGGCACCGCTTCCGCCAGATTTGCAGGGAAAGCAGACGGCAAAGCTATTTCTGCATTGGTCAGGTCTCATCTGTCCTAATTCAGGACAACCCAACCCATCTCAACCCAACTCCATTGGCCCGCTTTAAAAGGCGGGCAATTTTGGGTCTTTTTGAATTTGTTGTATCTACATTAAATGTACCTACATATATTCGGGGAGTGAAACTTGAGTCCCACCTCCACCAAGCCCATTTTCAATCCGAACACAATCGGCTGCACTTCCACATTCTGGTGGTCGCTCGTCAACTCGAACTCGTGGGAAGGAGGGTACTCAAAAACCACGGAATTTCCCCTGCACAATACAACGTACTCAGAATCCTCAGAGGTCAGAAAGGCCAACCCATAGCAGTCCAGTCCTTGGCTGAACGCATGATTGACCCTTCGAGCAATGCGTCACGAATCATAGACAAGCTGGAACAAAAAGGCTGGGCTCAGCGTTCCGTCAGCCAACATGATCGTAGAAAATCTGACGTTCAAATACTGCCTGCAGGCCTACAATTGCTTTCCGGACTCGACGCGCCAATATCATCCATGTTTGACCAGTGTATGGCCGACTTGGATACAGACGCGGCTCAGGACCTGAACAACAAACTCGCCTTGGTGCTCAACGCCACGGACGACCTCATACAAGAACAATAAATCAACCACCAAAACAAACCCACATGAAGACGATCCTTCTCTCTGGAGCCCTGCTCCTCGCTCCTCTCTTTTCCTATGCTGGAGGTAACGACACAGAACCTGCACGCTACCCTGTAGACGTCAAAGCCAGCTCAGTGACATGGGAGGGCAAAAAAGTCACCGGCGCGCACAACGGCGATATCCAAATCAACAACGGCATGCTGACGGTTAAAAACGGCCTCATCAGCGCAGCCACCGTCATCATTGACATGTCCAGCATCAACACATTGGACCTCCAAGGAGGAGGCAAAGAAAGCTTGGATGGCCACCTGAAAAGCGACGATTTCTTTGGTGTGGAGCAATTTCCCACCGCTCAATTCGAACTCACCCAATTGAATCCCATTCGCGGGGGAGAAAATGAAGCCAATTTCATCGCCCAGGGAAAAGTCACCATCAAAGGCAGATCGGAAGATGTCTCTTTTCCAGTCATCGTCAGCATGGCTGCCGAAGGCGCAACCATCAGCGGCAACATGACTTTGGACCGCTCCAAATTTGACGTTCAGTTCCGCAGCAAATCCTTCTTTGATGCCAACGCATTGGGAGACAAGCTCATCTATGACGAGT
The DNA here is from genome assembly GCA_938092195.1 of uncultured Flavobacteriales bacterium. Classification (GTDB taxonomy): domain Bacteria; phylum Bacteroidota; class Bacteroidia; order Flavobacteriales_D; family Sanyastnellaceae; genus UBA8752. Next base: position 18,790 of record CALKHD010000049.1, read on the forward strand.
TCACCATTGGCTTTGAACTTGTGGCCGGCAAGTGATTCAAGGCCCCATTGAAAAAAGCCCCTGTTGCCTTGTGCAGCGGGGGCTTTTTTATTCCCCCGTGCGCATCAATGCAAAATCAAACGCACATCGAGGCCCCACCAACTGCCATCCAATACGCGTTGGATTTGTCGCAAATCAGAGTCGCCTTGGCCCACATTCCATCTGGCAACCAAATCGCCTTGGATCAAGGGCTGAATCAAAGGCCTAAGCACACCTCCTATGTGCAAGTCTGCGTCCTCTCCTTCCTTGACGATGCCCAATTCCAACGCCATACCCAAGCGATTCCAACCGTAGCGCAACGAAGAGTGTTCCAAGACCAGAACATTCCCATCAGACTCCACATTGGTCGAAGAGAACGCATTGGTCGGCAACACCTCCAAAACCAACCCTCCACCGGCACCCAAACGCCAACCCGGAGTCAACGTCACCTCGGTCCGGTACAACAGAGGGAAAGAATAAGAGGCCACGATCCACTCCATCTGTCCCACAGCTTCAGGAGATGATGACAGTTCAGGCAACCAATCACATTCCAAATTCCAAATTCTTCGGGTTTGCTCCAGTCCAAATGCCAACTGACCGAATTCACCCAACCTTCTGCGGATGGACACACCATAACTGCGGGTCCCGCTGAGGCCCCACCGTGCAAACAACGGACCATCCGAAGCCAACATGGCCTGGCCATTCCATCCCGTGCCCTCTCCTATGTCAGGTCGACCCAGCGACAAGGAAGTCAACAGCCGCACATCCAATGTCCAATCAGGTGTGCCTTGAGACAGGCCCTGAACCCATGGCACCACACACAACCACCCAATGATGATGAATCTCTTCATGATTTCATCCATCCTATCCAGGCCACCAAAATGACAAGTCCTGTGATGATCAGCATTCCCCAGCGCAAAAGCGCATTGGGAATGAAGGGCGCCCGCCTTTTCCCGTGCACCAAATGATTGACCTTCAAAGCCTGTTTAAACACAGAACGATGAACCCCGAATAAGATCACCTTGAGGTCTTGCTCCTCATTCTCGCCTTTCTCTGACTCAATCCCTTCCGCCTTCAAACCAGCTTCAAATTCCGCCGCCATCTCGGAGTCTCGAAATTCAAAAACATGATAGCGATTGTCCGCTGGGTGGGTATACCAATTGGTCCAACGCATCTCACTCGGTGTTCCAATTCGTGACGTATTCCAAGGGCTTTCGATGGCCCTTGGCCGGCCAATCCCCCTCGGGATAACCCAAATAAAACAAGCCCATGCCTTGGACATCCTCTGGATGACCCAATGCAGATGTGGCATGCGGATGAGACAAAAAACCTGGCGTGGACCAATAGCCACCAATGCCATGCGCCGTGCACATGAGGTGCATGTTCTGAACGCCTGCCGCCAAAGCTGATTGATCTTCCCACAAGGGAAACCTGCCGCCGGGGTCATGTGCCAAACCCAATGCGACAATGGCATTGCAACGTTCACCGCGCGCCTTGATTTTTTCGACCTTGCTCGACATCGCCTTGTCGCCAGCATTTAAGCGATATGCCTCCGACAAGGCGCCCATCAACCGGGTGGCTGCTCCGTCCATAAACACCTGGAACCTCCAAGGTTGTGTCAATCCATGATTGGGGGCCCAAGTGGCATGCAAAAGCACTTGCTCCACAATTTCTCGGTGCACTTTCCGCCCGGAGAATCGCTCAGGAGAAATGCTCCTTCTGTCCAGAATCAAGGCACTTGTATCGCTAATGCTGTGTCTCATCAGTCTTCTCCGTCCAAGTTGTCATAGTCCAACTGATCCAACAAATACACCATGGAGGTCAATGCTGCAGCCCCCAACTTCAGCTCGCGAGGGTGTACGTTTTCATAAACATCCCGGTTGCTGTGGTGGTAGTCAAAATACCGCTGTGAGTTGGGACGAAGTCCCACCATCAATGGACGTTTTCCCGCTGGCATTTCCTTTTTGAGGGGACCAATGTCCACCCCAGCTCCTCCCCTTCGCAAGTCACCTACACCATAGTCATCCAGTGAAGAACGCCAAGCGCGCACCTGTTCGGTGGCATCATCAGTCGCATCGATGGACCAACCCCGAGGCGCATCACCGCCCGCATCACTCTCGAGGGCGGCCACATGCCATTCGCCCTTCTCTCTGGCGCGCTGGGCATAGGTCTTGCCTCCGTTGTTTCC
>CALKHD010000050.1 GCA_938092195.1 uncultured Flavobacteriales bacterium
GGCGTTTTCGTCTGCGGCCTCTCCCCCTTCTTGCGCTGAGTTTGAAGGGGATACTTTTTGATTCGGGTTCGGTTTGACCTCCGCTTCAGGGCCTTCAAGGGAACCACCTTCTGAGACGGTTGGGGCAGCAACAGCTTCTTCTTTGGCCTTGGGTTCTTTGGCTTCGGATTCTTTGGCCTCGGGCTCTTCTTTGTCCCAAGGCCTCTTGCCCAAGAGCTCCACCAAATCTTCCTTGAAAAGAACCTCCCTATCAAGCAATCGCTCGGCCAAGGCCGTCAGTTTGTCTTGGTTGGCTTCCAGAATCTCCTTTGCCTTGGCATAACCGCGCTCAATGATGGCACCGGCCTCCTCGTCGATGATCCGGGCAGTTTCTTCGCTGTATGGCTTGGTGAACGTAGCCTCGGCTCTGGGATCGTAGAAACTGCGGTTGCCGATTCGCTTGTTCAGGCCGTAGACACTCACCATGGCGTAAGCCTGCTTGGTGACTTTCTCCAAGTCGCTCAATGCACCGGTCGAAATTTTCCCGAACGTCAACTCTTCCGCAGCTCGACCACCCAGCGCCGCGCACATCTCATCAAAAATCTGTTCAGTGGTAGTGATGTGACGCTCTTCTGGGAGGTACCACGCAGCGCCAAGCGATTGACCGCGAGGCACAATGGTCACCTTCACCAAGGGCGAAGCGTGCTCCAACATCCAACTGACCGTGGCATGTCCTGCTTCGTGGAAAGCAATGGTGCGCTTCTCCTCGTCGGTGATGAGCTTGTTTTTCTTTTCCAATCCACCCACAACCCGGTCCACGGCGTCCAAGAAGTCTTGCTTGCCCACCTTGCCCGCATCTCTGCGCGCGGCAATCAGGGCTGCTTCATTACAGATGTTGGCGATGTCTGCTCCGCTGAAACCGGGCGTCTGACGCGCCAAAAAGTCCACATCAATGCTGTCGTCGGTTTTCAACGGACCCAAATGCACCTCAAAAATGGCTTCCCTTTCCTTGAGGTCTGGCATGTCCACATAAATCTGGCGGTCAAAACGACCGGCACGCATGAGGGCACTGTCCAGAATGTCAGCCCGGTTGGTGGCCGCCAAAATGATGACACCACTGTTGGTGCCGAATCCATCCATCTCTGTCAACAGCTGATTGAGGGTGTTTTCGCGCTCATCATTGGAGCCCATGCTGGCATTCTTGCCCCTGGCCCGGCCCACGGCATCGATCTCATCGATGAACACAATGCAAGGACTCTTGTCTTTGGCTTGCTTGAACAAATCGCGCACACGGCTTGCACCAACACCCACAAACATCTCCACGAAATCTGAACCACTCAACGAGAAAAATGGCACCTGTGCTTCCCCAGCCACCGCTTTGGCCAACAAGGTCTTTCCTGTTCCTGGAGGTCCCACCAGCAAAGCGCCCTTGGGAATCTTCGCCCCCAGGTCTGTGTATTTGCTCGGATTTTTCAAGAACTCCACAATCTCACCCAGTTCTTCTTTGGCCCCTTCCAAGCCGGCAACATCCTTAAAGTTCACTTGTGTGGCATTCTCCTTGTCGAACAGCTGGGCCTTGGATTTGCCGATGTTGAATATCTGACCACCGCTTCCACCGCCACCGCCAAGCCTGCGCATGAGCACCATCCACACGCCAATCATCACTGCAAGAACAATGATGTAGAACAACAATTGTTGACCCCATTCATTGGCCCTTTCATAAGTGACCGCGACTTTGCCTTCTGCCGAAAGCTGGTCCAAACGGTCAATGTTCTTTTCTGATGGGGGAATCTCCACCATCAAGTCTGCCCCTTGTAAAAACCCTCCTCCCAGTGGACCTCTTTCGTTGCCCTCCATGATGGAGTCCCTCGCCGCGTCGGTGTACCAGGCTTCGACCACCATGCCGTTGTGGGTGAGTTTCCTGAACTCTCCAGCTTCGGCTTTGCTAATGAGCTTCTGAAAGCTCACATTCCCCGAGTTGGCCGAAGACCCTGACAAAATCATGGCAATCAGCAAAGCCCCAATGCCCGCATAGACCCAATAGAAATTGAAATTGGGGCGCGAAGTCTTCTTTGGCTCGTTGTTTTTTCCTTCCATCTTCAGTTCAACCGCTTAAATCAGCTGCTGTTCAGTCTCACCTTCTAAAAAAAGGCAACCACAGCCGTAAAGCGAAACTACAACCCAAGCCCGCCCATCGGCATGCGGAGCACTCAATTGAGCCTTTCTTCACACTTGCCTCTCTTTTGGCTAGGAAATGGCCCTCCTTTTTCCTTCCTGCTAATAGGTGAATTGTACCGATATTTCGAGAGTGTGGTCCTCTGTAACCCTTCACCGCAGGCACAAAATCACCTCGGATTCCACTGAAGTCGCCATCCTCCCCAGGATGGGGAGAATCAGATTTACACCTGGTCAATTCATCGTGCTCGAAGTCCAATTGGAGAACGCCACTCGAAGGAGCGCTTTTTCCATTGTCCGACAAGAAGGGCGTGGCATCATCATCGGAGTCAAAATCAATGGTGCTCAGGGCATTTCATCCCTGCTCAATCAAACCGAGATCCCAATCAAAGCGCACATCGCAGGTCCTTTCGGCGATTTTGCACTCTTTGAAGACTTTGCCCACCACGTTTTTGTAGCGGGAGGAAGCGGCATTACTCCTGTCCGCAGCTTGCTCGACACCCTCTTTGAGCGGGGCATTGTACCGACCATCATTTATGCCAACACCGATCGAGAAAACGTCATGTATGGCCGGTCCCTTCGGCTCTTAAACGAGAAGGGGTATATCAAGCTAACCGAGGTGTTTGACCGGAACATTCAAGGCGCCTTGGTTGGCATCCCAACAAAAGACACCGCCTTTTATGCTTGCGGGTCGTCCGGATTGGTGCAAAGCTGTGTCGATGTTCTCGACAGCATGGGGGTTCCACCAGACCGCGTCCGGACGGAGAAGTACGGACTGGCCATGGGAGGAGGCGATCAAGAATCCAAAGGCTTTCGATGGAAAGGCCGATTGGGAAAGATCCAAGATGTCGCCCAATTACCGGGAGAAAGCATCCTGACCTCTTCACTCAAAGCAGAAATCGCGATTCCTCATGCCTGCGAAGTCGGTGCTTGCGGTGCTTGCTTGGTGCACCTGAAAGAAGGTCAGGTCTTCTGCGGGAAAGAACTAAAAAACGAAGGAGATGAGATTCTCGCGTGTGTGAGCATTCCCGCCGGGACCACTCCTCTTTTGATCCAACCCAAGAAAGGCAGTCGGGCAGAATTGGTGAGCATTGCCATGGTCATCGCCGCCATTGCCATTGGTTTTTGGAGCCTGCCTCCTGGCTTAGGGTTGAGGGCAAAAGGCCCCATGAATGTCTCGCACAATTCATTGCAATGCGAGGCTTGCCACAAAGAAGCTCAAGGAAGCATCCGCCAGCAAATGGGCCACAACGCCCGTGGGTTCTTTGGTCTTCATGACATGGACATGGTCTCCGTAGGGTTTGAAGAGGTAGACAATCGCGCCTGTCTCGAATGTCATGACAGGCCCAACGATTTGCACCCTACATCACGGTTCATGGAGCCGCAGTTTGCTGATTTAAGAACAGCCCTGAACGTTCATGAATGCAATGGATGCCATGGCGAACACCAAGGAAAACGAGTGGCCAACATCGGCATTCAATTGTGCAAGAATTGTCACCAAGACATGGAGGTACCCTACGACAAGACGGTGCCCACCCATGCACAACTGAAAGAAGAAGAGGCCTGGGAAACCTGCATGTCTTGTCACGACTTTCATGGCAACCAC
>CALKHD010000051.1 GCA_938092195.1 uncultured Flavobacteriales bacterium
ATTTTGATAGTTCAGGTAATAGGCGTGTTCCCAAACATCAATGCCGAGAATGGGCCTTCCCTGTCCCGCAGCTGGGACGATTTTGGCCATCAGTGGATTGTCTTGATTGGGCGTGGACGTCACAAACAACTGATCGGGGTCGTTCAGGTCTTGAACCAACCAGGCCCAGCCCGATCCAAACTGACCTGCAGCGGCCTTTGCAATGGTTTTCTTGAGCGTGTCGAGGTCGCCAAAGGAGGCGTCAATTCGGCGCTGTAAAGGCCCCTCGGGTGCGTCCTGAGCCCCTCCAACTTGCGGCGCAATGACCTTCCAGAAAAGAGCGTGGTTAAAGTGGCCTCCCCCGTTGTTTCTGAGGCCAGTGTCGGCAGGACCGATTTGAGCAAGAATGTCTTCTAAAGCACCGCCCTGCATGGAATGCCCTTCAAGGGCGGCGTTGAGCTTTCTCACATATCCAGCGTGGTGCTTGCCATGGTGAATTTTCATGGTCTGCCGATCGATGTCGGGCTCCAAGGCTTCATAGCCATACCCCAATTCGGGCAAGGTGAAGCCTCCGGTTGACGACAAGACCGACGGGTCGGAAGGCGCACTTGTTCCGCATCCAATCAAGGTCGAAACCAAAGGGATCCCCACAATGCCTGCGCTGGCGAGGCCACTGATTTTGATGAAAGTTCTTTTGTCCATGGGGATGTTTGATGGCAAGATAACTTACCGGTCTTGCCACAATTCAACCCGCACCGTTGGCGTTGGTTCAATCGACGCTGCGGTGGTGTGCTGTAGCCAAGGATATTTGTCTTGATTCCTAAATGTCCGAGACGGAACACGATACACAACAAGAATCGCCCCCGAAGACCGGGCGCGCGCGCGGGATGTCAGTGTCCCGTTGGGCCGTCTTGTTGTTGCTTCCGGCATTCGCTTTTGGGTTTACAGGTTGGCTATGGTGGCAGTCTCAGGGGATAGAGAATCGCGTTTTAGAAGCGATTCAGCCTCATTTGGCCACCGATGTGAGCATTGGTGGTGTGTCGGTTTCTCTGTGGTCTGCTTGGCCCGACGTAGAGGTCCAGTTAAAGGACCTGCGAATTGAAGACGCGAACCAAGCCGGCCATGATTTTTTGCAGTTGCAAGAGGTGGGTCTTCGTTTGGCTTGTTTGCCCTTGTTGAAGGACCGGTTGGAAGTCAGGGCACTGAGGCTTGAAGGTGGCCGTGTGGACTTGCGTCAGGATGGGAATGGAAAGGGCAACTGGGTTTTTTGGAAGGGTGGCGAAACCGAGGGGAATGCGTCAGGATTGAAAGAATGGAGCGTGGATCATTTTCAGTTGACCCGGGTGCTTTCCACTGGAGATTTGAGGACAGAAAGTGGTCAGGTGAAGTGGTCGGGCGTGTTGGAAGACGTTCAACTGAGCCTGTCCAAAGGGCAAGCTGAAGAGGTGTCTTTGCGCGGGGAAATCGCAGGGCGGGAAATTTCTGTGATGTCGGGGAGCACCACTTGGCTCGATGACGTGGGATTGAGTGCGGACTTGGGGGGGCGGTTTTCTGCAGATTACACCACTCTGGGCTTTCAAAATGCGGCTTTGAGCGGCGATCGGGGCGTTGTGCCATTGCTCGCAACGCTGGTTTTGCGCGGGGACCGTTTTGGCCTGTCACTGTCTACTGAAGATGCTGAAATGGGGGCTTTGGAAGGGGTGCTGCCTCCGCAGGTGCGGGGGGGCTTTGGGCCTGCACTCGAGGGCTTTAAAGGGCGAACGGACTTAGAGCTTCGGACGGGCAAAGAGGCTTTGACCGGGCTTTCTACGGGGGGCTGGAACGGTCCGGATGAAGCTGCCTGGGATGGCGTTTGGGCTGTGAAATTGCAGCCCCAGTCTGTGCAGTGGTTCAGAGGTGATGAAGTGCTGTTGGTTCAAGGTGGAGACGCATTCGCCTTCAGCACCAAGAGCGGTTGGGTGGCCAGCAGCAAAAGGTTGATTGGGAGTGCGGCAGGGGGTGAGTTTCAGGTCGATGCAGAGGCAGAATCCTCAGGTCAGTTGATCGAGGTCTTCGCCGAAGGACAAGGCGTTTTTCGCCCAGGTCAAGCGTACCGATGGGTCTCCGCTGACGGCACCTCCGCCGATGGATGGCGTTTGGAAAACGACGGGTTTATCCGGCTCAACGGAGCTGTGAGATTGAAAAGAAACGGAGACATTCCCTGGCAGGTGGACTTGGATTCAGGCACCACTTTGGCCGCAGAATCTTTGAAGGCGTCCAATGGGCAGCATGAAGTCAACGTGGAGGCGGTGACTTGGGAACAGTTGGAAGAAGGTTGGACGCTCAATGCCGAAGGAATGACGGCACCCGGCGCATCCGCGTCCATGGTTTTGGACATGAGGGGTTCTTCTGGGCGGGCGTCTTTGGACGTTCAGTCCTTGGATGTGAACCGCGCGATGGCTGTTTTCAAAACGGGCGAGACCACGGGTGGGGCAGGCCTTTCATCTCTCACTCAGGAGTGGAAGCTTGAGTTGAATTCGGGCAAAACGAGCTTCGGACCTATGGCGATTGACCAATGGAGCATGACGGGCAAACTGAGCGATGGGCTTTTGGTGGCCGAGGAATTGAAGGCCCGTGCTTTTGGTGGCGACCTTCAAGCGTCTGGACGCTGGAACGGAAATGCCATGGTGTTGGACGGAAGGCTGTCCAATGCTGAATTGTCTGAGTTCCTGATGGGGACGTCAGGCCTGGGTCAGTCCACGGTTTTGCCCAAGCACGTGAGGGGTCGACTTTGGGCCGAAGGTGAGCTGAGGTTTGACCCCACCCAAACCGCGGAAGTTCAATGGGACGCCGATGTGGATGTTCGGGTTGAGGGTGGAGAGTTGGTGGGCTTTGATTTGCTCCAAGAAATTCCGGCCACCTTGGCGAAGGAAAAGAAATACCGGTTCATTGCAGATGCGGATGATTTAATGCGACGCTTGCAGCGTGTGGCATTTGAACCCGTTACGGGCCACATTGAACTGAAACGCGGGTTGATCACTTTGTCGCCCATGGAGGTGTTTTCAGACGCCATGAACGTGGGGGTGGAAGGGTGGTATCGGCTGGGTGGGGCAATGGACTTCACGCTTGACTTTGCGATGCGCGATCTCAAGTCAGTTGAAGCGGAGTGGGGTCCTGTTGCTGAAGACGGCCTGGGCCACCGGTTCTTTTTGGCCATGCGAGGAACCATGGACGAACCCTCATTCGGATATGACCGAACGGCGCATCAGGCGCACAGGAAAGAGCAACGTCAAGGGGCTTGGGGCCGGCTCAAAGGAGCCCTTGGGGTGGAAACAGAGCCGGGCTCCTCAAGTTTGCCTTTGGCTGCGCCTTCTGGTGAGGCTTCCAAAAGTGAGGATGTGGCGCCTTTTGTGCCCGCCGAGGCAGACGCTCAAGAGGCGCACAAAACCAAGCCCGTCATTGAAGACGACGACGACGATTTCTGATGCGCAATCAAGACGAGTTGTCTTTGTTAACCGACTAACGTTAATATTCTCTATATTTGTTGTCCCGGTGAAGGAATTGAACCACCCTCCGGGCTTAACCAAATTAGCTTGGACATCACTTAGTCCAGAAACGTCGGCCAAGGCCGGCGTTTTTTTATGCACCAAAACTTCGTTGGATACCTTTCCACTAGATTCTGCGTTGACACTTCGACCGAAGACATGGGACCCCAAAACAAGCAATATTCACGGCTCATTTTGCTTTTTGGAGCAGCGGCCATTGTGGGGCTCACGTTGTGGTCAAGTGGTCGAATCGCCCGCACGCTGAGAAATGAAGAGCAAAGGAAAATCGAGCTTTGGTCTGAAGCCATTGTTCAGCGTGCTGAATTGGTGCGTTACACCGACGCCCTGTTTGCATCACTGAGGACGGAGGAAAGGGACAAGGCGGACTTGATGGGCGAGGCTTACCGCATCATCCAAGAAGCCGAACCAGGGGCCCCCATCGACCTGACGTTCATCACCCGATTCATTCAAGGAAACCGGACCATTCCTGTTCTGGTATACAAGGACGGAGTGCTTCAAGCGGACATCAATGTGCCCGAAGCTTTGAGGACGCCAGACCGGTTGGATGACCTGCGACT
>CALKHD010000052.1 GCA_938092195.1 uncultured Flavobacteriales bacterium
CCTGTGGAGGGCACCTGCGGCGGCATGGCCATGTGTGCCAGTTGCCACTGCTATGTGGAGAGTGCTCATGACGGTCAACTTCCTGTCAAGTCAGACGACGAGGAGGACATGTTGGATGAGGCTTTTCACGTGAAGGATGAAAGCCGGCTCGGTTGCCAAATACAGCTCTCCGATTCGTTGGAGGGGTTGACCATCCGATTGGCACCAGTGGGATAGTCCCTATCGCTTCAGACCAATTGCCGGTTGATGGCCTGCTCGGCCAATCGGTGCACCGCAGGACGGTGGCGGGATTCGGCCAATGCTTCGATGTGCCTGATGCCATGGGCGTCGCTCCCCAAAATTCGAACCCAACCCTTCTCAATGCAATGCTCTGCGGCCAGTTGAATCTCGGGGCCATACCCTCCGGCGATAGAGGCGGCATTGACCTGAAGCAGAACCCCTTGCTCCGCCCATTCTTCAAACCGATGAAGCTCTTGATGCCAGTATGTGTATCGCTCTATGTGCGCCATCACAGGCTTGAGTCCTTGGACTTGAGCCTCGAACAGAACTTCGCTCAGCAAATGGTCATCGGGCGGTGAGGCAAAAGAGAGTTCAAACAGCAGTCGGTTTCCAGGGGTGAGCAACTCTCGGCCTGTTTTCAGGGCGTCCAGCAAGCTGGCATCCAAGAAGTACTCTGCCCCCAAGGCAAGTTGAAAGTCGGGATGCTCTTCAGCCACAGCAGATTGAAGGGCCTCAAAGGGCCCGCGCAAGGTTTCGGGTGAATTCGGGTACATGCCGGGATAAACATGGGGGGTGGTCACGGCTCCCTCATAACCCAGGTCCACCAACCCTTGGATCATCTCCAAGGAAGCGTGCAAATCAGCTGCCCCATCATCCACGCCAGGCACGAGGTGGCTGTGGTAGTCGATCCGAAAAGCTGAAAGGTCCAGTGGCGCGATGTCGGGCTGAGGAACGCCCAATCCTCGATCGCGGCCAAACCATTTGGACAGCCAGCCCATCAGCGGTCTCCGTATTGGTTCTCGTAGTAATCCCGGTAGGCTCCGCTGGTCACTTGCTCCAGCCAGGCGTCATTGGAGAGGTACCAATCGATGGTTTTGGCCAGGCCTTCTTCAAAGGTGATGGAGGGGCGCCAGCCGAGGTCCTCGCGCAGTTTGCTCGGATCAATGGCATAGCGCATGTCATGGCCAGCGCGGTCTTGAACGTAGGTGATGAGTTTGGCGGTCTCCCCTTCGCTTCGGCCCAATTTGGTGTCGATTTGACGGCACATGAGTTGGATCAGGTCAATGTTTCGCCACTCATTCTCGCCACCGATGTTATACGTCTCACCATTGGCACCCGTGGTCACAATCACTTCGAGTGCAGCCGCGTGGTCTTCCACCCAAAGCCAGTCCCGAACATTGACCCCTTGGCCATAAACGGGCAGGGGCTTGTTCTGAACGGCATTGCGGATGAACAATGGAATGAGCTTCTCTGGGAACTGATATGACCCATAGTTGTTTGAGCAGTTCGACAGGACCACTGGAAAACCGTACGTGTGGTGCCACGCCCTCACAATGTGGTCACTGGCCGCCTTCGATGAGCTGTAGGGACTTCGGGGGTCATAGGCGGTGTCTTCTGTGAAGAAGCCGGTTTCTCCCAGGGACCCATAGACCTCGTCGGTGGAGACATGGTGGAACCGTTTTCCTTCAAATCCGTCCTCCGACTCGCTCCACACGGTCCGTGCGGCCGAAAGCATGGACGCAGTGCCCATGATGTTCGTCTCCAAGAAGGCCATTGGGCCTGTGATGCTGCGGTCCACATGGCTTTCTGCAGCCAAGTGCATCACGGTGTCCACGTTTTCCTCTCGCATCAACTGACTGACGCCTTCGGTGTCCAGGATGTCCATTTTCACAAATCGGTGGTTGGCTTTGCCTTCCAGATCTTGGAGGTTGGCCAAGTTGCCCGCGTAGGTGAGCGCGTCGAGGTTGATGACACGGACGTTGGGGTGTCGGTTGACCCATCGGCGCACCACATGGGAGCCGATGAATCCAGCACCACCAGTGACCAAGAGAACTTTGGGGAGATGGGCGTTTTGCGACATGTCAGAAGCTCCAGTAATTCATGTGGCTTTCAAGGTGGCGATAAATGCCTTTGATGTCCACGAGCAGTCCGTCTTTGGGGTTCTTCAGCAGCTTGGCGAAGTCGTTTTGATTGAGGTTGACGTAATCGGCGTGATTGACCGCAACAACGATGGCGTCATAGGCCCCTTCCTTGGCGGACTCTTGAAGCTGAACCCCGTATTCGTGGTCCACTTGATTGGCCGAGGCAAAGGGGTCCACGACGTCCGTTTGAACGTTGAATGAACGAAGCTCCTGGATCACGTTGAACACCTTGGAATTGCGGATGTCTGACACGTTTTCTTTGAACGTGACACCCATTACCAAGACTTTGGCCTCCAAGGGGTTGATTCCCTTTTCCAACAAGCGCTTGACCACTTGCTTGCCGGCGTAGTAGCCCATGCTGTCATTCACGTAGCGGCCCGAGTTGATCACCTTGGCATGGTAGCCCAGTTTCTCGGCACGCCAAGTGAGGTAATAGGGATCAACACCGATGCAGTGCCCACCCACAAGTCCAGGGGTGAACTTTAGAAAGTTCCATTTGGTGCCAGCGGCTTCGAGAACTTCAAAAGTGTTGATGCCCACCCTGTTGAAGATGATGCTGAGCTCATTGATCAGGGCAATGTTGACGTCGCGCTGGGTGTTTTCAATGATTTTGGATGCTTCGGCGACCTTGATACTGGAAGCACGGTGAGTTCCGGCCTTGACCACCAAATCATAGGTGCGGGCAATGACATCTAATGATTCTTCATCGCTTCCACTGACCACCTTGACAATGGTTTCGATGGTGTTCACTTTGTCACCCGGATTGATGCGCTCGGGGCTGTATCCGACCTTAAAGTCGTTGCCAAATTTCAACCCACTTCGCTCTTCCAAAACGGGGATGCAGTCTTCTTCCGTGCACCCAGGATAAACCGTGGACTCATAAACCACGTAGTCGCCCGGTGAAAGGGCGTCACCCACCGTTCTGCTGGCCGACAACAGTGGCGTTAGATCCGGTTGGTTGGTGGAATTGATGGGGGTGGGCACAGCCACGACAAAGAACTGAGCGGCTTTGAGGTCCTCAGCATTGGCTGTGAACGAGATGTCACAACCCTCAAAGTCTTCTTTTTCGAGTTCTTCGCTGGGGTCAATGCTTTGCTTCATTTGATCCACGCGGCCAGCATGGATGTCAAATCCAATCACTTTGATGTGTCTGGCAAAAGCCAGGGCAATGGGGAGTCCCACGTAGCCCAATCCGATGACAGCAAGTGTGGCCTCTTTGTCGAGTAGCCGTTGATGGAGGTCGGGTGAGGTCATGTCGTTAAATGGGTTGGACACAATGGTCCTTGAGTTGATAGTGTTGTCCAGACTCTGGACAGGCGGCCTGACCGTTGTTGTCGAAGTCCAGTCGATGTCCATGGGCACTCATCCAGCCCAATTGACGCGCTGGGTTGCCCACCACCAAGGCATAAGCCGGGACGGTTTTGGTGACCACCGCTCCAGCCCCAATGAAGGCGAACGGTCCAATGTCGTGTCCACAGACGATGGTGGCATTGGCGCCGATAGAGGCTCCTTTTCCAACTCGGGTGGTCGCGTATTGACCCCTGCGGTTGATGGCGCTTCGGGGGTTGGTGACATTGGTGAACACACAGGAAGGCCCGAGAAAGACATCCTCTTCACAAATCACCCCCGTGTAGAGGCTGACGTTGTTTTGAACCTTGCAGTTTGGACCCAAAGTCACATCTGGACTGATGACGACGTTCTGGCCAATGTTGCAGTTTTCTCCCAGCTTGGCGCCGGGCATGATGTGGCTGAAGTGCCAGATTTTACTTCCCTTGCCAATGAGGGCTCCTTCGTCAATGACGGCCGTTTCATGGGAAAAGTAGTCCTTCATCCTTGGCTGTATGAAGTGAAATCTTTGTGCTCGGTTTTCCGAAGGTCCTCCTCCGAAAGCCCGCGGAAGTAGTCATACGTGATGGCCAGCCCTTCGGATCGACCGACTTTGGGTGACCAATTCAAGACCTCTTGCGCACGGCCAATGTCCGGACGGCGCTGTTTGGGATCGTCTTGCGGAAGGGGCTTGTAGATGACCTTTTGATCTGTTCCTGTCAAGGAGATGATTTCCTCGGCAAAGTCTCCGATGGTGATTTCATCGGGGTTGCCCACATTGACTGGACGGGATTCGTCCGACAACAGCAACCTGTGGATGCCCTCCACAAGATCGTCCACGTAGCAGAAACTCCGGGTTTGACTGCCATCGCCGAACACGGTTAAGTCTTCGCCCCGCAATGCTTGCCCAATAAAGGCAGGGAGCACCCGGCCGTCATTCAACCGCATTCTGGGGCCATAGGTATTGAAGATGCGCACAATGCGCGTCTCCAGACCGTGGTAGGTGTGATACGCCATGGTCATGGCCTCTTGGAAGCGCTTGGCTTCATCGTAAACGCCACGCGGTCCCACAGGGTTCACATGTCCCCAATACTCCTCGTGCTGGGGGTGGACTTCAGGGTCTCCGTAGACTTCACTCGTGCTGGCAATGAGCATTCTGGCTCCCTTTGCTTTGGCCAGGCCCAAGCAATTGTGGACCCCAAGAGAACCCACTTTCAGGGTTTGGATGGGGATTTTGAGGTAGTCGAT
>CALKHD010000053.1 GCA_938092195.1 uncultured Flavobacteriales bacterium
GACCTACTTCCGGAACGACCGAAACTTGAGGTTGGCTGCCCTGTGGCGCCCTTGGGGAGGGATGAGCAATGTCGGTGGCACCAATGTTTCAGGCCGATTTGACCCTGACCTTCGATTGTCGTTGTCGAAAGGCTTCGCCAATGCCCCCTTCACCTTCCTGTTTACCTATGATGAGCTCCAGAATTGGGACATCTCTCCTGAAGGACTGTACGATGACACCATCGACCCATTGACAGGCGATACTGTGCCCAATGGAACTTGGGCTTTTGGAGACCGCCTGCTTCGCCATCTTGCGGTGGGAACTGAACTCGACTTGGGCACAGGTTTAAAATTTCGATTTGGCTATCACCACCGCCGCAGGCAGGAGTTGAGGTTGAACAACGCTCCTGGAACTGCTGGGTTTGCATGGGGAATCGATTTTAAAGTCCGCCGTTTTCAAGTGGCTGTGGCCCGAAACACGTATCATACCGCTGGAGCCTCCACCCATTTGGCCATCCGCACCCGATTGACCGACCGCTGATTGAAACCTCATGAAACGCATTCGAATCGCCATCGACGGCCTCAGCGCCTCAGGAAAGAGCACCTTGGCTCAAGGCCTGGCCAAGTCATTGAATTACCTCTACATCGACTCAGGTGCGATGTACAGGGCGGTTACCTTGTTTGCGCTGCGTGAAAAATGGATTGACCGCAACGGTGAACTCCATGTCGACGCGCTCGTTGCAGCCCTGGACCGCATCTTTCTCACCTTTCGTTTTAACCCGGCATCGGGACGCGGTGAAATTTGCCTGAATGGCCGCAACGTAGAAAAAGAGATCAGGACCCATGAAGTGTCCAAGCATGTGAGCGTGATTTCCAAAGTGTCTGAAGTGAGGAACAAATTGGTCAGGGCCCAGCAACGCATGGCAGATGGCGGCGGAGTCGTCATGGATGGACGGGACATTGGCACAGTGGTGTTGCCCGACTCTGAAGTCAAGTTTTTCATGACGGCCAGCATTGATGCGCGCAGCCGTCGGCGTCACACCGAACTACAGAAAAGAGGAAGGGACACTTCCTTTGAAGAGGTCCGGGACAATTTGGAAGACAGAGACCGCATTGACAGCACCCGAGATCACAGTCCACTTCAACAAGCCGAGGATGCGGTGGTGATTGACAACAGTGACCTCTCCATAGAACAGCAGTTTGAGCACATGATGGCCATCATTCAGGACACCTTGAATGGCTGACCGGCTGAAAATGTCCATTTTGGGTTTGGCCTTGGGCCTGGTCGGATGCCTTTCTGGGCATTCACCCTCGCCAGTTCAACCGCCAACGCGCCCAGCCTTTCTGAAAGGCAACCTCGAACTGGCCCAACGCGAAATGGCCAAACTGTCCATGACCGAAAGGATGGCTCAGTTGATGATGGTCCCTTTGTATTCGAAACCTGGGGAAACCGAAAGCGCGACACAAGTGGCCGAATGGATCGGCATGTATGGCGTAGGTGGCGTGATTGCCATGCAAGGGGACAAAGCCACCACGCGGGCGAATTTGGCTCAACTCGACAGCTTGGCCGTTGAACGATCAGGCCTTCATCTTCTGACGGCAATGGACGCTGAATGGGGATCAGGCATGCGGTTGCCAGATGGACTGAAATGGCCGAAAGCCATGGCCCTTGGCGCCATTGAGAACCTGGACTTGGTCCGCTCTTCTGCAGTCCTCGCGGGCCAAGAATTGCGAGACTTGGGCATCTACATGGACTTTGCTCCAGTGGTGGATGTGAACAGCAACCCCGCCAACCCCGTGATTGGAAACCGATCTTTTGGGTCTGACCCCGAAGCCGTTGGTGCCCACGCACTGGCTTGGGCGGAAGGCTTGCGCGAATCGGGCGTATTGGCTGTGGCCAAACACTTTCCCGGGCATGGCGATGCCGATTTGGACTCGCACTTGGCCCTGCCGCTGATCCTGTCCGACAGCACCACCCTGTCCACCGTGGAACTCCCCCCCTTCCGCACCCTCATTCACGGGGGTGTCGAAGGTGTGATGACAGCGCATCTGTCGGTGCCCGCATTGGACTCCACCTCCGGTCTCCCCACCTCCCTTTCACCAGCGGTTGTTCAGTCTCTGCTCATCGACTCCTTGGGATTTGAAGGTCTGGTCATCACAGATGCGCTGGGCATGGCAGGAGTGGCTGAGCCCGTTCCCCCGGGAACGCGAGAAATCAAAGCGCTTCAAGCCGGAAATGACATTTTGTTGTTTCCTTCTCGCCCAGACTTGGTGATCGACAGCCTGAGCGCTGCCCTCCAAGATGGCCGGTTGGACACGTCTCGCGTAAACGAGGCTTGCTTGAAAATCTTGCTCGCCAAGCAATGGACCAACCCAAGGCCTTGCCCCACGCAGGCCAAGCCAAACCAGAGCCAGTTGCAACGTGATTTGAGGCAGGCCATGCTGACCTTCTTGGGGCCAGTCCGACCATTGCGTGCGGAGAAGAGCACGGCATTGGTGATCATTGGCAACCCAGCTTCCGATCTGGAAGACCGCATCAAATTGACCCTGCCAGATGCCCTTGTGGTGAAGCATGGAAAATCAGCGCTCACGGAATCGGTCGTCCTTTCCATCTTGGATCAAACCCAAGGTGTCGACCAAGTTTTGTTGGCCTTTGTAGACGAAAGCAATCGCCCTTCGAGGCGGTTCGGCTTGCCCATTGGAGCCGGCGAATTGTTGGAGGGCTTAGAACGCACCAACGCCAACCTGGGGGTCACGTTGTTCACGAGTCCATACGCACTGGGCCTGCTGCCCAATCTGGCCTCCATTTCTTGGATGCTCGCTTATCATGAGGACCCGCTCACCCAAGTGGCTGTGGCCGAAGCTTGGCTGGGTGAGGGCTCAGCCCTGGGCACCCTTCCCGTGGATGTGGGCCCATGGACATCGGGACAAGGCACACCAACGCGATCATTCAAGCTGCCTCGTGCCGAGCCCGACTCCTCGGCAACGGCAATGAAGGTTCGATTGGACAGCCTTTCGGAGGCGGCCCTGGACATGGAAGCTGCACCTGGCTTGCGCATTCTGATCGTGGCCAACGACTCCATCCGCTATGACGGTTGTCATGGGAACTTGGGCGATGAGCAGAAAACCCCGGTTCAACGTCACCACGTTTACGATTTGGCTTCCATCACCAAAGTGGCCTCCACCACCCTGCTCACCATGATGGCAGTGGAGCGTGGGCTTCTGGATTTGAATGCCCCTTTGTCGGAATTGATTCCCGAAGACCCCAGCGCTCCGCTCCACCCCGAGCTTGGACGGCGGACCATCAAAGACCTGCTCGCTCACCGCTCTGGGATGCCCGCTTGGATTCCATTTTACCTGGACCTCATTGCCCACGATGACTCCACTGGACTGGGGTTGGCCGATGCGGACACCCCCATGTTGGATTGGGTGGCACTGTGCGATGACCGATGCATGGCACCCGCCTGGGCCGACACCATCGCCACACGCATCCGCTCCACAGAACCCAAGCCCCCGGGTCAATACCGCTACAGCGACTTGGGTTACTATTTGCTTCAAGACATCCTTGAACACCAATGGGAACTTGGACTGGATCAATTGGCGGACAGTTTGATTTATGCCCCTTTGAACCTGAGCCGCATTGGATTCAACCCACTGGGTTGGGCTGACCTTCAAGACGTGGCCCCCACAGAGCTGGACACCCTGTTTAGAAAAACCCATGTGCGGGGCACGGTCCATGACCCTGGAGCTGCCATGATGGGAGGTGTTGGCGGACATGCGGGACTGTTTTCAGACGCCCACGACCTTGCGCTTTTGATGGAAGCCATGCGCAAAGGCGGGACCCTCAATGGAGTTGAGCTCATTCGCGATGAAACCCTGGCGGCCTTCACCCAGAGGGCTTTCCCAGAGGAAGACAACCGCAGGGGGATTGGCTGGGATAAGCCCGGGTTGGAACCGGATACCGGAGCCAGCGGCAATGCAGGCAGCTGGTCAAGTTTTGGACACAGTGGATTTACTGGCACCTTGGCTTGGACGGACCCTGAAGCCGGTTGGACCATGGTCTTTTTGAGCAATCGAATTTGTCCGGATGCCGAAAACCGCACACTCATCAACGAAGACATTCGCACCAAAGCCTTGGCCATCGTCCAAGAAAGCCTTTCCGCTCCCGGGCGTTTCAATGAAACGCAGAAGGAGGCTCCAAAACCTCCCTCACCTCATTAAATTCGAATCATGCGTGTAGGAATGGTGTGCTACCCCACCTTCGGGGGAAGTGGAGTCGTGGCAACAGAACTGGGAAAAGCACTGGCTGCTCAAGGCCATGAAGTGCACTTCATCACCTACGATCAGCCTGTTCGGCTCGGCAGCTTCCGGCCCAATGTGTACTACCACGAAGTCCGGATTTCAAACTACCCCCTGTTTGATTACCCCCCTTATGAACTGGTTCTCGCATCCAAAATGGTGGAGGTGGCCCGGCAGCAAAAACTCGACCTGCTTCACGTCCACTATGCCATTCCACATGCTTCGAGCGCTTACACCGCCAAGCGGATTTTGGAGTCTGGTGGTCACCACCTTCCCGTCATCACAACGCTGCACGGAACCGACATCACCCTGCTGGGAAAGGACCCCAGTTTCGAACCAGTCATCTCCTTTGCCATCAACCAAAGCGACGCAGTAACGGCCGTGAGCTCGAGCCTCAGAAACGACACCTACAAGTTGTTTGGCATCAACACCGACATTGAGGTGATTCCCAATTTCATCTGCCCCACGCATTTCATCAACCTCGAAGGGGTGCACAACCGCGCGGACTTCGCATCGGAAAACGAATCGCTCATTTGTCACATTTCCAACTTCCGCCCCGTCAAACGGGTGCAAGATGTGATCGAGACTTTCGCCCTTTTGTCCAAGCGCAGGCCAGCCAGACTCATGATGGTGGGCGATGGACCGGACAGGCCCGCAGCCGAGAGATTGGCCCGAGAACTGGGCGTCGGTGAACGGGTCACCTTCCTCGGAAAATTGAAAAACCCGTTGGAAGCCTTGGCCATAGCCGACCTGTTCTTGCTTCCTTCTGAAAGTGAGAGTTTTGGTTTGGCCGCTCTGGAGGCCATGGCCTGTGGGGTCCCTGTTGTGGCCACTGAAGCGGGAGGCCTTCCGGAAGTAATTCGTCATGGAGTGAGCGGAATGCTGGCTTCGGTTGGCGACATCGAAAAAATGGCCGATCATGCCGAATTCCTATTGGACCCAGAGCACCTGGGGAGGTTTAGAGAACAGGCCAGATCGCGGGCTTCGGCATTCCACATAGACAAGGTTTTGCCTGCATACCTCAAGGCCTACGAAGGCATCCTCACTCCGCAAGTCACCGACTGATGGGATCCAAAACCCGAATCAAAGAGGGGCGCATCGGTGATCGTATTCTGTTTGAGCAGGATGACGACACCTTGAAGGTGACCATCGAGCAAGGCATTCCCGCCGGACAGATGTCTTTGCTCTCCATCTGGCTCCTTCTTTGGTTGAGCTTGGAGGTTGTGGTGCTTTATTTCTGGACGCAAGAACCCACCCAAGGCAATGCCGGGATTGGCTACGCGATTTACAGTGCCTTCTGGGCCTTTTTCGCCTTTCGGATTGGAAAGGTTTGGATGTGGAGACGACGTGGCAAAGAGCTCATTGTGGTCAACAGAAAGGGCATGTCCATCGCCTTGGCATTTGGTCAGCGCGGGCTGCCCGACTTTTTTGCCCATGGCAGCTACAATACGCCCAAGCGAATCCAAGAAAACCCGCAGCAAATCCTTCGAACCTTCGAAAAGGCCTTCTGGTCATTGGGCGGAGAAACGCTGCAGTTTGATGCAGGAAAACGCACCATGGTGATGGGCAAACAACTCAGCGAAAAAGACGCCAACGCGTTGCTTAAAATGATGGCCGGAGCCTGCAAACGTTTGTCTTCAAAGCCCTCCAATTCCTGAATCAGGAATCTCGCTCCCGGAGAATGAGGGCCCTTAGCCCTGCTGCATAGCCCTCAAGGCCCAAGCCACAAATCACCCCCAGGCATACAGGGCTGAGGAGGCTGGTTCTTCGAAATTCCTCACGGGCGTAGACATTGGTGATGTGAACCTCCACAACGGGAGACGCAATGGCAGCAATCGCGTCCCTCAGCGCCACCGAAGTGTGTGTATAGCCTCCGGCATTGATCACAATGCCTGCCGATTCAAAACCGATGTTGTGCAGATGATCAATCAATTCGCCTTCCACATTCGATTGATGGCAGGCAAT
>CALKHD010000054.1 GCA_938092195.1 uncultured Flavobacteriales bacterium
AGACAATTTCATCTCCCAATTTCTGGCTCCGTTCTTCTCTGGAATCTTCCTCAACCGGGCCCGCGCCCCCCCTTCGGCTCAGTTCTGCTATACATTCAGAATGTTGGCCACTGGGGACGTCGTTCGCCCACGAATGGGCATGGCCAGCTTGGTGAATCAGCTCGAAAGCAAACTCAAGCGCACGGAGGTTCGAACCTGCACCCCTGTTCAATCGGTTTCAGAAAATCACTTGGTTTTGGGTGATGGCTCCACCTTGGAAACCAGCGGGGCCATTGTCACCATTCCCGGCTTGACACCTGAAGCAGAGCCCCCCCTTTGGAACAGCTGTCTGAATGTGGTCTTTGCCTGTTCGCAAGCACCTTTTGGCCGGCCCATCATTGGACTCATTCCAGCTTCCAAGGCGGTGACCAACTTCCACTTCATGGAAGATGTGCAGGGCGAAGAGGGCAAGGGGAAGGTCAACGCAACGGCCCTCATCGCCGGAGGCAGCACACCAGGCGCCACTTTGCAAGCCATGCGAGATGACCTTCTTGGCGCCGGCATTCAAGTGAATGAAATTCTCTGGCAACGCCTGATTTCGCAGGCACTTCCTCAGCTGGCGCAAGTCAGATCCAATGTGGCGAACCCCAGAAACCCTCAGGGTGGCTACATCGCTGGAGACCACACCGCCGCTCCTTCCCTCGACGCAGCGATGAGATCCGGCCGTGTGGCTGCCGAAGCCTGGATGGAGGATCACCCACAAAAGGAGACCGAATGAACCGTCCGCTCTGGGACCAGTGGTGGCGAGAAGAGCGTTCAGGCGCCATGGACTCTCGGTCCTTTGCTCAGGCCATGGAGCACTGGGTGAACAACAGCCAGCACAGTGGCGGAACCGAACCTGCGTCTTGGATTGAGTTTACAGCGCTCAACGCCGTTCGGATGAGACGCGTGGCCAAAACCATTAAAATGCCGGAATCCTTGATGGCACTTTTGGATTCAGGGAAATGTCAGAAACAGCATTGGACGCTGATCACCGAGAGCTGGTGTGGGGATGCAGCCCAGACCACACCCCTCATTGCGGCCATGGCGGACCGGGCAGGCGTCACCCTGAACTGGACCCTGCGTGATTCTGGGCCCAAACTCATCAGCGAATTCCTGACCCAAGGCTCCGAGTCCATTCCCATTTGGATCATCGCTGGAGAGGACGGAAAAATTCTCGGCCAATGGGGGCCCAGACCAGGCGACCTTCAATCTTGGATCGGCATGGAGCGCGCCAAGCCCAACCCGTTGTCCAAAAAAGAAATGGCGATCCAAATTCAACTTTGGTACGCCCGTGACCGGGGTAAGACATTTTTTGGCGAAGTGGAGCCTTGGCTGCGCAACTTGACTGAATCGCAGGGAATGAGGTTACTCCTCTCATGACTGACGGGTTTTAACGGGGGCATGATTGGTCGCCGCTGATTGAATTTTGGACTTGAATTCAAAATGGGCTGAACAAACCCCAATGGACTCTGTTCCTGTTATTCAATCACACAAACCCGAAACATGCTCAAGCATACCTTTTTTCTGGCCCTCCTTTTTGTAGGGTCCCTCCTCCAAGCCCAGACCACCGTGGTCGATGTGGTGGTCAACAGCGAAGACCATACCCTTCTTGAAGCTGCAGTCATCGAAGCCGACTTGGCTGGTGCCCTGTCAGGTGAAGGTCCTTTCACTGTTTTTGCCCCTACAGACGACGCGGTGACCGCTCTGATCACAACGCTGGACATCACCGCCGAAGAATTCCTGGCTATGGAAGATTTGAGTGACGTTCTTCTCTACCATGTGGTGAACGCCACGGCCATGAGCACAGACCTGTCCGATGGACAAATGGTCACCACCATGCTCGGTGAGGACGTGACCATCACCATCATGGATGGTTCTGTCATGGTCAACGGCGCAACCGTGACCACAGCCGACATCACCGCCGACAACGGCGTGGTTCACGTCATCGACGCGGTGCTCTTGCCCCCGACTCCTGAAGTCACTCCTACAGTGGCCGAGATCATTGCCAACAGCCCAGACCACACCGTTTTGGCCGCTGTCCTCGACAGCACAGATTTGGACGTGGCTTTGTCAGGAACCGGGCCCTTCACTGTGTTCGCTCCAACCGATGCAGCATTTGACGCGGTCGACCCCATGACCCTCTTGTCTTTGTTGCTCGACAACGACGCATTGGCAGAAGTGCTGACCTATCACGTCGCTGGAGACAGCGTCATGAGCACCGACTTGAGCGATGGCCAAGTCATCACCACCCTCAACGGAGGCGATGTGACGGTGACCATCGACGGAGGAACTGTGATGATCAACAACGCCATGGTCATCGTGGCCGACCTCGTCGGCTCCAATGGTGTGGTTCATGTCATCGACGCCGTTTTGTTGCCCCCTCCACCGGCGCCCGCCACTGTGGTGGACATCATCGTGAACAGCCCAGACCACACCATTTTGGAGACTGCAGTCATTGCAGCTGGACTGGCTGATGACCTCTCAGCTGAAGGTCCTTTCACCGTCTTTGCCCCTACCGATGCTGCCATTGCCGCCCTGCCTGCAGGAGCCCTCGAAGCTTTGCTCGCAGACCCAACTGGAGCCTTGGCTGAAGTGTTGCTCTACCACGTGGTTGGCGCTGCTGCCCTGAGCACCGACCTGAGCGACGGTCAGTTGATCGCCACATTGCAAGGTGGTGACGTTGAAGTCAGCATTGATGGAATGGGTGTCATGATCAACGATGCCAATGTCATTGTGGCTGACCTCGTTGCCGACAATGGAGTGGTGCACGTAATTGACGCGGTTCTCAGCTTGCCAACTGGCGTTGAGAGTGTCAGCCTTTCCTCTTTGTTTGAAGTTTACCCGAACCCCACAACGGACGTTCTCCGTTGGAACGGAATTGCAGTCGACCGCATTCAAGTGCTCGACGCCCAAGGACGGGTTCGCATTCAAACCTCAAACCCAGCCAACAGCATCGACCTCTCACCCCTCGAAAGCGGGGTGTTCATGGTCGTGATTGAGGCCGAGGGACAACGTGCCGTGAAGTCCGTGCTCAAGCACTGATTTCAACGCACATATCGTACAATGGCAAGGCCACCCCTCGGGGTGGCCTTGTTGCTTTTCTGAAATTTTGCTTTTGCCAAAACTGCCAAGACACCGCCCAATCAGACTCGACCGGACGCAGCTCGACCTCAGCTCGACCTCAGCTCAGCTCAGCTCAGCTCAGCTCAGCTCAGCTCAATGCACCAAGAACCAGGAGTTGAGCAATTCTTCACGGTTGTAGAGCATGGTAATACCGGTGCTTTGATCGACCACATCCAATCCAGCAGCCGTACAAATGGCCTGACCCGCAGCCGTGTCCCATTCCATGGTGGGCGCAAACCTTGGATAGCAATCCGCTTTCCCTTCGGCCACCATGCACAGCTTCAGAGATGAGCCTTTGGACATGAGTTCGACCTTGCCATGCTCTTGGCGCAATTGTTCCACAAAATCCTCCGTCTCGGTGGACATGTGTGAACGGCTGGCCACCACCGTGAATGGCCGATCTCCTTTGTCCTGGGGAAGCTCAGAAGCAGAAGCCATCCAAGTTTCCATGTCCAACGAACCGGCCATGTCCACCTGGGCCTTGAACGCCCCGTTTTCATCAGCGAAGTAGACCTCTCCTGTGACGGGAACCAAGATCACCCCCAACACCGGAACTTGGTTGCGGACCAGGGCGATGTTCACGGTAAACTCCCCGTTGCGCTTGATGAATTCTTTGGTTCCATCAATGGGATCCACCACCCACAATTGAGACCACGCGGAACGCTCTGAAAAGGGGATGTTCCGGCCCTCTTCCGACAACACCGGAATCTGGGTGCGCGCAAGGTGCCTCATGATGATTTCATGGGAGGCCAAATCCGCTTTGGTCAAGGGAGATTCGTCTCCCTTGAGGGTCACATCGAACTCACCGCTGTGGTAGATCTCTAAAATGGCAACACCGGCTTCTATCGCTCCTTCAAGCGCAACTTTCAATGGATTCATGGCCGTCAAAACTACGTCTCAGATGGAGCTCTTGACGCTCTGATCTCCATCCAATTCGTCGTAAATCCCCGTCAACACCAAGGCCTCTTTGGACCAAGAAAGTTCAGAGGCAGATCGCTTCAAGCCCGGTTGAAACGTCGTGGTCCCCTCAACTTTCATCTGGAGCACTGCATCTCGCCAACCCAGGGCATCGTCCTGGTTGACCATTCGTCCGACTTGATGCTCCTCAATCAAAGCCCTGCAATCCGGAAGGTCATTGGACAGCACAGGAACGCCCGCAAGGATGTACTCGAACAGCTTGTTAGGCAGGCAATAGAGGTAGGACAAACAAGTGGGTCGAACCGAGACCAAGCCCACATCTGCACTTTGGGTGTGCTCCAGCACTTGCTCGTAGGGAACCGCGGGATGCAAATGAACATGGGGGAGGCGATTGGCGGCCTCTTCCACCATGGGCTGCAAAAGGCCGTAACCCATGAGCACCAAATGGACCCCAGAATCCTCCAGACCTTCCATGGCCTTCAGTGCCGTTTCCAAACCTCGGTTGTATGTGAACGCCCCTTGGTACAAGGCGATGAATCCCTCTTGAGGGATGTTGAATCGATCCCGAAAGTGATCGGGACCCGGGCCTTCCAGTGGCCCTCGCTCTGAGCGAGGGGCAGGAATGTTGCGAACCAGATGAACGTCCGCCATCCCGAACTCGGCGTAGCGCTCCTGGTAAGCCTTTGCAATCGAGGGACTCACTGTAATGACAGCTGCTGCCTTTCGAATCATTCGCCGCTCCAGCCAACTGACCAGCTTCCGCTCCAACTTGGACTTCCCGTTGCGCTCGGCCTCAAACTCATGGCAATCGTAGACCAATTTCAATTTTGGGTTGAACCGTTGCGCCAGCCATCCCAAAACAAAAGCTTCGATGTCGTTGCAATGCCACGCGTCGACCCGGCGCCAGCCCTTGATCAAACGCAGCCCGAGCTCAGCCATTTTGATCACCCCGAAAACGGTTCCCCTTGGCAATCGACCCGATTTCACACCGACCCTCACCACGTTCCAACCGCCTGGTCGCTCCTCTGTGTTCGGCACCGATCCTCCTGCGACTCCCTGTGGTTTTTGCAACGCCACCACGGTGACTTCATGGCCTTTCTCGGCCAAGCTCTCCGCGATCTTCAGAACCCGATTGTCTCGGGTAAAGTCATTCAGAACGACGTTAGCGATTCTCATCATGGTGCTGGTTTACGGCCGTGATCAAAACCACCATGTTGATCAAATAATAAGCACATTTTGCCCAAACAATGCCCCTCAGGGCTCCCCACTCGCCCCCTCCGAACCATTCGGGGTGGAGGGTTCCTAAGTACCACCCCACACCTACGGCAGTCAAATGCAAGGCGTCCAGAGCCGTGATCCACTTGGGCTTCTTCACACGATGGAACATGGAACCCAAACCGGCCGAAATGAAATTCAAGACGAACCAAGGGGTCAAGATTCGGATCACATCCATGGCCCCACGCCAAGGCTCCCCAAACAACCACGCCGTGGTGCCGTCTGGCGCCATCCAAACCGCCGTCCCCACGGCCACGGCCACGATGGTCAGCCCCGCAAACACACGAAAGAACAGACGGCGAAGGGGCGCTCCATCGGCTTGTTCCATGGCTGACTTGAACACCACTGGAGCGGCCGAAGTGGCCAGCAGTGAAAGCGGCAACATGACCATGCGCCGGGCGATCCCCATCCAGCCCAAAAGCAACGGGCCCAACGTGGCGCCGATGAGCAAAACGTGCAACCATTGGGCCAAGCGATTCATGGCGCTCCCGGCCAACACCCAAGTGGGGTAATCCCGATGGGCGCGCACAGCTTCTGGCGAAGGAGATTCCTTCCACGGGGCAGCAGACCGGCATGTGGCCGCCAACCCCCTGCGCATGATGCCCCATCGAAGCCCTATCCCTGCGCCTGAGCCCCAACTGAGCCCGCCGAGTGGAAGCCAACCTGAGACCATCCATTTTGTCCACTCAGACAACATGGGGCCAGAGGCTTGAGCCAGCGCGACATTCTCCACTTTGGATTGGCGGTGATGCCAATATTCCATCAACCGAGAATGCGCCGCCAGTCCTGCAAAAAGGGGCAGCCCCAGAGCCACCCAAGACCATCCTTGCAAGGACCAAGTTTGTGCCACCCATTGTGCCGTTCCCCATGCCAAAACTGCAATGACCATGACCGTCAACCAAACAGCTCGCTGACCCGCCCACAGCAAGCCCAAAGCGTCTTTCTCCGACTTCGGC
This sequence comes from uncultured Flavobacteriales bacterium, assembly GCA_938092195.1. Taxonomy (GTDB): domain Bacteria; phylum Bacteroidota; class Bacteroidia; order Flavobacteriales_D; family Sanyastnellaceae; genus UBA8752. Next base: position 6,294 of record CALKHD010000054.1, read on the forward strand.
AACATCAATGCCTGTTCGAATTTTCCTGTGCCCAATGCGGCCGCGATGCCGGTCACAAGCGCAAACACCTCAAGGTGAGCAAAGGCCTCTGGACTGTACAGCCGCGCCAGAACAAAGGCAGCGCCAAAGGCCACCAATTGGCCAGCCAAAGAGCCCCCGAACAACTTCGCCATTCGACCCATCATGGGCAGCGGTATGTGCATTTGCAAGACACAGCGCCAAGGTACTGCCAGACCTGCTCTGATGCTGTCTTTACCTTTCCGTCATGAAGGCGATTTCCATCGAAGAAAAATTTGGACTGTTTGAGGAACAGTGGACCCCAAAAATCATTGCCCAGCTCAATGGCCAAGATGTTAAGTTGGCCAAAATCCAAGGTGAATTTGTTTGGCACAGCCACGATGAGCAGGACGAACTCTTTCAAGTCGTCAAAGGACAACTGACCATGGAATTCCGAGACCGCAGCGTGCTGGTGGGCCCCGGAGAAATCATCGTTGTTCCAAAGGGAGTTGAGCACAAACCCGTGACCACCGAGGAAGTGTGGATCATGCTCTTTGAGCCTCAGAACATCCACCACACAGGGGGACAACAAACCGACCGCACAGTCGAGGAGTGCGCGCACATCTGAGCCCATCAAGGCTCGTGGCAACGCCAAAGCCCTTCAATTGAATTTCACCTTGACCTCTTCCCCGAGCATTTGCCGAATTTGTTCCACGCTTTCAGACGAAAAAGGGTTGTTCTTGATGTCCACCGTTTTCAATTGAGGACATCTGCTCAAGCTTGCAGGCAGACTCGACAGCTCGTTGCTGTTCAAGAACAGCTTTTTTAGTCCAGTCATGTTGCCCAACCCTGCGGGGATTGACGTCAATCCATTCCGTGAGACAATGAGGGTCTGAAGGGCAACCAGACGATCCAAGTCTTCTGGCAATTCACCAAACAACATTCCACTGATGTCCAAATAAACCAAGTTGGGGACATCGAGGATTTCCATGGGAAAGTCGTCCCCAACCAAATCGGGGTCGGTCAGCGGAGACAACTGGAGCATCATTCCTCCGATGGTTTGCTGGAGGCGAGCGCCAAGTCTTTGTGACATCGAAACCTCACTCGCCTCGGAGGCCATGTCCTCTGGACTGCCCGAAACCGCCTCACCTTCCCATTCTTTGATTTGTTTGCCCAGCTCGTCGAACCGATTCTCGGGGACCACCATCTGGATGTCTTTGTTCTGAGAACGCTTGCCAATGATGTTTTTGAAGTCAGGCGCCTTTTCCCGCTTGACATCCAAAGCCAGCTCGAAATCACCATTCATCTTGAGGGATCGCCGCCGCTTCATCAAACGGCTTTGCAAATCATCCAAGAAGCCAACCTCCTCTCCCCCTGGAAGCACCAAAGCACGAGCTTCAGATATGGCCTGAGCGCATTCGTTGAATTCATTCCGATACAGATAAGCCTGGGCCAAATTGAGCTTCAGCCCCAACGCAACCGCTCTTGTGACCTTGGCCTTTTTGTCGGTGAAATCCACCTTTTCTGACCACTTCTTCCAAGTTTCAATGGGGCTCACCAATCCATCAAAATAACCGGTGCTCCATGACTCCAAGGCCACATCTCTCGCGGCGTCCAACTCTGGATAATCGTGCTTCCCCTTCCCAGAGTGGACCAAGACTTCCACCTTTCCTTCCAAAAAGAACACCCGGGTTTCCAGCTCATCAATGACCCGGCTCAACTGCTTCAAAACTGCCTTCCTTCGAAAAAAACGCTGCCCCTCTTCCGAAGCCAGACGGTCTCTCAGCGCTTTCTCGCTGTCAAAATTCAAGGTGCCTTTCGAATAAGTCACCCCTCCTGCCCGCCGCTCAATGGTGGACACCTTTTCATTTCCATACCGAATCATCAGCGGCTCATCCACCTCGAAAGCATCCCACATGACCCCTTCGGGAGATGAAAGGCTCACACGCATGGGCAACCTGCAAGGCACGTTGGCCCAATGTGTCAAGGCTTCCGTTCCTTTGACTGGCTCTGACTTCAGCTCCATGACCCCTTGATTTTCTGGGCCGATGGCCACGCTGACCATCAACGAAGGGCCCACGTCCACAACCTCTGCCTTTTGGCCAACAGTGAAGTACTTCATGCCACTCAACCGCTCTCCGCTGGACTTCAACAGGTCCATGTTTCCGCCATAACGCCTCAAATCCTCCAAGGCGAAGAATTCATCGGCAGCAAACAAGTTGAACGAAACGCGAAAGGATGCGTCGGTAGGGACTGTGGGAAACTGGACCACGTCAATCTTGGTCGATTTCTTGCTCGCCTTTTGTCCCAACAACGGGGCGATGGATAGACCCGTAACGAGGCCAACAGTCAATAAGATGCGAAGAAGCATGATCGGGATGCGGATTTATGTGAAAGTGACCACAACCGTGACACAATCCGCACCTTTGCATTGTATTTATCCAACATGGAATCCCTAAAAGCCATAGGAGTCGCAGGTTTCTTGTTCTTTCTGATCAAAGGTTTGTTATGGCTCGTTGTATTTGCGCTGGTGGCCCGCGGAGTCGTGCCAAAAGAAAAACTCGACGCACTTAAATTTGGTCGTCGGAAATCAAATAAAAAACGCCCAAAATAGGACGCCTGCGTTATCTTGTTGCCCTCATTGTTCTCCGTTGAGATGGCCAGCCAGAAGTCCCACCCCCAACCCAACAGCCCTGACTCCCCATTTGCAAAGGCTGTTCTCTTGAAGCAAGCGCTGCCGCTGACCGCCGGCGGACTCTTCACAGCCATGGTCTCATTCGCGACCCATGGCCAAGCCCTCGACCAACATTGGACCACAGCTTGGTTGTTGCTGACAGTCGGGACGGTGCTGCTCTCATTTTTCGACGTCATCCGGCTCTACAAACCCCTTCCTTGGGCCATTGGACTGGTCATTCTGCTCATCCAAGGTGTCCGAGGAGGACATTCTCAATGGGAATCACTCGCATTTTGGGCTTGGCTGTGGACGTGGATATGGACCTTTCCCAACACCCAAAGCAAGGCCTGGACTGCCATCAAGGCCCTGCCCTTGTTCGGTGCCGTTATTGGCGGATTGATGATGTGGCTGGCCCTCAAAACCATGTGGAATGAAGGTTGGAGTCACGGTGCCTCTTATCAAATGACATTGCCTTGGGCGCACCGAAACATTGCTGTTGAGTCCATCTTTCTCATGTGCACATTGGGGGGGCTCCTGTCGCGAAAAAGGTGGCTGTATTGGTGGGCATTCATCACGATTCTTGCCCTGGTCTATCAGGTGAGAGGCGTATTGCTCGGCAGCCTTTTTTGGATGCTCTATGAACTCTGGTCAAACCACAGTGCTCCACGCTGGGTCAAACGCGGATTTCTGACTGCATGCGCTGTGTTTTGCTTGGCCCAAGTGGGATGGAACCTGTTGCCAGAAGAAACCCACTCCTCTTACTTCTCAGACTTACCAGATGTCATGAAGTCATTGGATGTCGTGTACAACCTCAATGGAGCGGAGAGCTCCTCGATCCGTCTTCAATTGTGGTCCTGGACAGCAGATTCCATGGAGCCCCTGGGAGGCGGCCTGGCCTCTTGGAGGAACGATGCAGAAGGATGGGTGAATGTGGCCACTGGCCGATGTCAGCAGGCGACAAGGCGTGCCCATTCCGAATTCCTTCAATGGACCTATGAATTGGGATGGATTCCCTTTTTGGCATTGGCTGGCCTGTGTTGGCCTCTCCGCCGAAGCATGGGAAGGTGGGTGTGGCTCGGCCTGCCTTTTCTCGCCTTTACTTTTCCCACAGAACGGGCAGAAATCCTATGGCCCATGGCCGTATTGGGATGGTGGCTCAAGTCTCAACACCCGCCCAAAGACCGTCCAAATTGGTCGTCCGCATCACCCAGGATGCAAACCGCGCTGACTTCGGCATTCGTCGCCATTTCCCTGTTGGTGG
>CALKHD010000055.1 GCA_938092195.1 uncultured Flavobacteriales bacterium
CAGTTCCTGTTCGTCAATGGCAGATTCATCAAACACCCATCTTTTCACGGGGCTGTGATGAGGGCCATGGACGGCTTGCTCGTGCCAGGACAATTCCCTTTCTATGTTCTGTTTTTGGAGGTGGATGCCAGCCGGGTGGACGTGAACATTCACCCCACGAAAGTCGAGGCGAAATTCCAAGAGGAGCGTCCCATAGTGGCCATTCTTCAAGCTGCGGTTAAGCGGGCTTTGGGGCGATTCCATGTGGCGCCGTCCTTGGATTTTGATGCGGAAACAGCGTTTGATATTGCTCCACCGCGCCCGGGTCAAGAAGTAGAGGAGCCGCAAATCCAACTCAACCCAGATTACAACCCATTTCATACCCAAGGGGCCGGAAACAAATCGGGTTCTGGTGCGGGTGTGCTCCAAGGAGGTGCGCTGCAAAGGGACAGAATCGAAGCGACGCGCCGGTTTTTTGAGTCGGAAGGGAGACAGCCTGCAGGGGATTCCTCTGCCACCGAATCTTCACGGTTGGTGTTTTCGGAAACCAAAACCGAGAACGCAGTAGGGAAGGTTGGTGACGAAAGCCCGAGGTCATTTGACGCACAGCGGCCCCTGTTTCAGCTGTTCGGAGGCTGGATTGTGACCGCCACGCGAAGTGGGTTGGTGCTGGTGGATCAGCATCGGGCACACACTCGGATTTTGTACGAGCGTTTTTCTACCTCAACCACCCAGCAGGGACAAGGGGCGCAGCAGTTGCTGTTCCCTTCGGATTTGGATTTGGGTCCAGCGGATGTTCTTCTGCTTCGCGATTCATCCCAAAGCCTCACAGACTTGGGTTTTGACTTGGAATTTCCTGAGGACGGGAAGGTCCGAGTTTTGGGACTGCCACAGGCTGCAGCCGAAGGGCAGCCAGCTTTGCTCATCGACGCCATTCTTGAAGAGCTCAGAGAGTGCGGTGAAGTGGATGCAGAACTGCGGGCCAGTCGAGCAACGGCGGGTCTTGCGCGAGCCGCCGCCATCCCTTCAGGTCGAACATTGACCCGCACAGAAATGATGGATTTGGTGGATGGGCTTTTTGCGTGCCAAGAACCCGATCGCGACCCGTGGGGCCGGTCCACCCTTGCTACCTTTGATCAGGAAGCCGTTGCATCGCGCTTTCGTTGACGCCACAACCTGAATGTTTCAGCAAGCCACGCCAGTTGTTCGTAATCTTCTGATTATCAACATCATATTTTATGTAGTTGCCCATCTCTTGTATCCGGATTTGAAGGGTGTTCTGGCGGGTTACTATCCCAGTGCACCTCAATTTCAGCCTTGGCAGGTCATCACCCACATGTTCATGCATGCGGGTTTGGGACACTTGTTCTTCAACATGTTTGCCTTGTTCATGTTTGGTTCTCAGTTGGAGCGCGTTTGGGGGCCAAAGCGGTTTCTGAATTATTATCTGGCCTGTGGTTTAGGGGCTTTCTTTTTGCATGAATTGGTGGTGGGGTATGGGTTTTTTAGCACCTATGGGACTTGGTTTCCCCGCATAGAGGAGCTTTATCCAACCTTTGGGTACAGCGCTTTGTTGGGTGCGGCCCAGCGGATGTTCATACCTGTGGTTGGAGCTTCGGGTGCAGTGTTTGGTTTGTTGCTGGGCTTTGGAATGTTGTTTCCCAATACCCGGCTGCAGTTGTTGTTCCCACCTGTTCCCATCAAGGCTCGGTATTTTGTCCTGGGATATGGAGCGCTGGAGTTGATGTTGGCCTTGGACAACAGTCCTGGAGACAATGTGGCCCACTTTGCCCATCTCGGCGGCATGATTTTTGGCTACTTCTTGTTGAAGAAGTGGCAAAAGGACCGCGACGTATTTTATTGAGAAAAGCAGCGTTGGTGAGGACAGACCATGGGTAGCATTAAAGACGATTTGAAGGCGCGTTGGGCATCAGGTGGCATGGCCGTGAGGTTGGTCATGTTCAACATTCTGGTGTTTTTGATCTTGGTAACATTGAAGTTGCTGGTGAATTTGGGGCTCCCCGTTCCCGTGCTTCCTGGGGCTTTTGGGTTGGCGACAACCGCAGACTTGGGGCGTTTGGCATTGCGACCATGGAGCCTGGTGACCCACATGTTTGCCCATTTGGAGGTGTGGCACTTGGTCATGAACATGCTCATCTTGTGGTGGATGGGGGGGATGTTTCGCTCCTTTTTTGGGGACAGAAGAACGTTGAGCACCTACCTGATGGGGGGATTCTCTGGTGTTCTTCTGTATGTGGTGGCCACCAATTTGGTTCCGGCCTTTCCGCAAGGTGGCTTCGCGTTGGGTGCGTCTTCTGCGGTCATGGCTTTGATGGTCGCCACCGCGACTTACATGCCCGACACAGTGATTCGGCTGTTTTTGATTGGCCCAGTGAAGCTCAAATGGGTGGCACTGGCGTACGTGGTTCTGGATTACGTAGCCCTTTCAAATGGCAGCAATGTCGGTGGTCATTTGGGGCACATCGGTGGGGCGATATACGGATATGCCTACATGAGGGGCATGCAGAACAATGTGGACTTGGGGGCTGGATTGGAGAAGGTCTTGGACCGTTTGGCCACCGCGCTTGGTTCCTTATGGCAGATATCCTCAAACGGAGGCGGTAAAAGGGATGAGCGCAGAGATTCCTTTTTTAAACGAAAGGGAAAAGGGCTTCAGACGGTTCACAGATCAGTCGATGTGACTGGCCGAACCAAGCGTGCCCATACCGATGGGGAATTCAATGCCCAAAAGCAGTCCAGGCAGCAAAGGATTGACCGCATCTTGGACAAGATTTCTAAGGTGGGTTATGACCAACTGACCAAAGAAGAAAAGGACTTCCTGTTCAAATCTGGAGGCGACGTCTGATCATGCCGCAGCGCCCATCCCAGCGACGGAGAGGCCACCTCTGGATGGTGCTCGGCCTTCTGGCCTCCTTTGGCGTGCTGTTGGCCCACCTCGCTGTCTTCCTGTCTCCGGCCCGCTGGGCGATCCCGGCCCTGGCCGGTCTGGCGTTCCCCGTGTTCGGTGTGCTCCTGATCGTGGCGATGGCCGTGATGTTCCGCCGCAGCCGTTGGGGGTGGTTCCTGGGTTTTGCCCTTTTGATTTTGCTGTCCGGCGACCTGTACCGGAGTGTGTGGGGCGGATTCGGTTGGGGTGTGCCGGAGGCGTTGACGAACGACGCTCCGGCCTTGAAGGTCATGGGCTGGAACGTTCGGCTCTATGACCGTTACGGATGGCTGGGCGAGGACACCAAAGAGGGCATCACCGAGGCGATTGCCGACGAGCGCCCGGACGTGTTGTGCCTTCAGGAGCACTACCGGGATCCGGATCCGGCGGCCTTCCCGGTGGAGGGGCCCGTGCGCCGCGCCATGGGGGGCGCGGAGAAGGCGCCGGTTCAGGTCCATGAGGTCTGGGCGCGGGGCAAGGCCGGCCGGCGGTTCGGAGTGGCGACGTGGTCCCGGCATCCCATCGTGGGCCGGGAGGACATCGCCTTCGGAACGCGGAGCAACAATGCCTGTGCCGTCACCGACATCGCGTGGAACGGAGACACGGTGCGGGTCTTCAACGCCCACTTCGCCAGCCTGCATTTCGGATCGGAGGAATACGCTGCGCTCGAGGAGGGGGTGCCCGATGCGGAAGGCCGGCAGCGGATTTGGTCGCGGATGCGGGAGGCCTATTCCGAGCGGGTCACCCAGGTGTCGCGGGTCATGGAGGCGGTGGCGCGCAGCCCCCACCCGGTGGTCCTGTGCGGTGATTTTAATGATGTTCCGGTTAGTTGGGCACTCCAAACAGTTCGCGGTCAACTCCGGGACACCCACGACCAGTGTGGACTCCGAATGGACGGGACGTGGCAGGGTGCAGTGCCCGGCGTGCGCATTGACCACATCCTTGTGGATCCGGTCTGGCCTGTCCTGGACTATGGAAATGGGGGAGATGGCCTGAGCGACCACCGCTATGTCACGGCCGTGGTGCAGGCGCCGACCCCGTGACGAGGCCCAGGCGGCGGGCGATGAGTTCGTAGGCCACGACGGTCATCGCAATCATCAGGAAGCCATAGAAGAGGTCATCGACCGGCATGGAGAAAATGCGGAGCTGGAGGTTGTGGTCGTTGTTGTACCACACGATCTGGTCGGCGATGTCCTGCACCTCTCGATTGAGTGGGGCGTATTGCCAGAACTGGAGCCCGGTCAGGACCCCGTTGGAGAGGATGAACGGCACGAGCAGGGGGAGGTAGGCGAACCACAGGCGGTGGTTCCATTCCCGGACGGAGGCCCAGCGCGAGGCCGAAAGGGCCAGGCCGGCCGACAGCAGTGCGGTCAGGGCACAGGTGACGGCGATGTACCACCGGTCGAGGTTGGCCACACACAGGCTGGCGCTGAGGATGGCGAGCAGGGTGCTGGCCGGGATGGCCATGGCCCCTCCGATGGGACG
>CALKHD010000056.1 GCA_938092195.1 uncultured Flavobacteriales bacterium
ACGTCGGGGCGTTTCTCATTTAACGACCTTCAAAAACTCCTTGGGCATCCTGGTTTTGACTTCCCACATGGCATCCAACAAATCATCGGTCATCACGGCCCTGAAAAGGTGAACGCCTTGACGACCAAGTGGGTCTGGAGCATCTGTACCCAAACCACAAACCATGCAGTCGTGGTGACGAAGGCCTGGAAGAATGTCGGGGATCTCCTGCAATCCAGCTTGGACCTTCAAAATGGTGTACTTACCGCCAGACCTCATGCGGCGAAACGGGAATTTCTTGGCTGAATATTTCTCGCCGGGTTTGCGGCGTGCACTGAACTCACCATCCTCGGGCATTTCTCCGCGAAGGAGCAGGTAGGTCTCAAATCGAAACTTGGGCCAGTTTTCTTGCAAACGTCTGCGAAGACCAAGGTCACGCACAACCACAGCAATCCCGCTGCTGTCCTTGTCAAGCATGTTCACGAAGTGAACGGGCTTTTCTGGCCTTCCCTCCTCTGAATCTTTGGCGATCAGGTACTCCTTGACCCTGGTAAAACTGGTGTCCACACGGGGGTTGGGGGATGCATTGACCCAGCCGGCAGGCTTGAGGTAGCACAACAAATCATCATCCTGATACAGGATTTCAAACGGAAGGTCATCTGCAGGCCTGATTGATTTGGCTCCGGCTGCAGATTCAAGCTTTCTGCCTTCTTTGGATTCAGGCGTGGAAATTTCCTGGCCCACTTTGACCACTGTGGAAGGGATTTTGACGACCTCGTCAGAAACCCGAACGGCTCCTCCACGAATGATGTTGCGGGCCGCCGTGGTGCTTCCAAGCCCCATTTCGGAACGGACCAATGCGTGCAAAGGGGCTTCGATTTCAGCAATCCAACGTCGGATCACCAGCTTGGGGCGGGGGGATGATTGTGCCATAAGAGTCCGCAAGATGCACCGCGGATTTTCATTCCGTGCAAGAGGCGCCATACAATGCCAACACAGCCAAGATATCGTTGGCTGTGACGAACCCGTCTCCAGTCACATCTTTGCTGCAATCCACAGAGCATCCGTAATCAGACAATACGTCGAGGACGTCTGTGGCACCGTAGACCCCGTCGTTGTTGAAGTCGCCCAGACAGTATGGATTTGGGCAGTCATATTCGCAAGATTCGTTGTCCAATGCTGCGACTGGATTGAAGTTGCAGGCTTCTAAGTCAGTGCAGCCAGCGGCTCCTTCTATCGGGAGACATATGGATGCACTTGCCGATGTGCCAAAGTTGGGCTCTGGAAGACCGGGGTCTGAAAGCGTCCAAACGTTGTCACCTTCCACAGAAAGAACATTCAAATCACCACTCATGCCACAGGTGGATCCTGCCAGGCCGTCACCTCCTCCATCGTTGAGTAAGACTGTAAAACAGCCGTGACTCAAGCACAGCGTGTCACGGGTGATGGTCTCGTTGTCGAAATGTTGACGGCGTGCCCATTCAAGCCCTGAGTTGTCCGATACCAGCCATGAGGATTGCAACCCGAAACAATCGGCTGTTGTTTGGAACACCACGGGTCCGGTGTGGTCGCGGTGCTCCCAACGCACTTGGGCCACATCATTCTCGGGCACTGCATCTTCACCCGCTTCTAAGTCTCCATTGGCCACCCCACCGGAGGCACTGACCACCTCCAGCAATCGCGCGGCAAGGGTTTCGCCCCAAGGCAAGGATGTGGGTGTGGCTTCAGTCCAAGGAAGTTGAATGGTTTTGTTGGGCGCCAGAATGAAGCCGTAATGAACTGTGTCAATGTGGTTCCACAAGACCGAGGCTGAGACCAAGGTGTCGGTTCCTGCATTCCGGACTTTCAATGAGACGGAGGGCCTGGCTCCACATGCAGAAGCGCTCGCTCCCAAAATGCCCATTGCTGCAGCATCCCTTTGAGGCACCGTGTGCAAGGGGGCTTTCCACAACCCGCGTCCATAGGTGGCCAGCAGCAGTTCATGTGTGCTGTATCGGATGGACAAATCTGAACAAACAACCTCGGGTAGCCCAGCCTTGTACGGCGTCCATTCTGCGCTCCCCAATGGAAGAACGTACACGCCTGCATCGGTGCCTGCGTATAGATCTCCAGACAGCGTGTCCTGCGTCATCACATTCACAGGGAGAGCGGGAAGACCGGCTCCGTTCGCTGTCCAGGTTTGCCCTGCATCCAGGGTCTTCCAGATTCGGTCAGTAGGGTCATACCCACCAAAGCTGATCCAGAAGCTGCTGTCTGAGTCTTTGTGAATCAGTGCGTCTGTGACGGGAAGTCCAGGCAAACCCAGCAATGGTGTCCACGAGAGCAAGTCCTCTGTTCTGAAAGCGTTCACCCCTTTGGCCACAATCAAGGTGCTGTCATCGGATGGTGAAAGGGCCAGCATTTGGATTTGGCTTCCGGCGAGCGCGTCGGTTTGGCTCCATGTGGCCCCATCATCTTGGGTCCAGTACACCCTTCGCTTCGCCACATATATGCGGTTGCCTTGGCTGGGCGAAAAGGCCATGGGCGTGTCCCAATCGCCGCGTTCATCGACGCCTGATTCATTGCCGCCTATCCATGGCTGCCAGCTCCAGCCACCATCAATAGAGCGGTGGGTCTTCCCAAAGTATTCGGCGGCATAGAGTGTGTTCGGGTCCACCGGGTCAATCAGGCAATGGAATCCATCGGCTCCAATGACCTTGGCGTGCGTTGACCCACTCAGGAAGTTGACTCCATTGTCCTGCCATCCAGAAAGCAGCTGGTCTTTCTTGACTTCAGAATGGCCGATGTGGTATATCTGACCAATGTTCAAGCCCTCCGACAAGTCTTGAATTTGACCATCTTGAACCCGTGAGATGCCTCCGTCGTGAGCACTCACGATGTCGGATGTCCCGGGGACGAACGTCACCGCGTGATGGTCTGCGTGAATTTCGGGGACGGAGTCTGCGCCATACCAATGTCCAGTGCATTGCCACAGGGATCCGCCATCAAAGGAGGACCACAGATTGACGCCGGCAGCGACAATGTGGTTGGGGTCATATGGATTTACAGCCAAGGCCAAGTCGTAAAAGCCTTGCCCCCCCAAGTCGTTTCCTGACACCGTATATCCCAGGACGTTGGGGATGTTTTCCAATGCGATGTAAGTGGCTCCAGAATCTGTGCTGTGGTAAATGCCATGAAGCCCTTGCGTGCTGGCTTTGGCCCCTATGGCCCAAACTTCATTGGGGGCCATTGGGGATGTGGCAAGTGTGAATCGACTCACGCTGAAAGGATTGGGCATGCCAGACACAGGACTCCAATTCCAACCGCCATCGGTGGACCGGTATACTTCGCCCGGTCGCAATGCCGCATGCCACACCTCAGGCGCGCCAGGATGAGGAACGAGGTCTGAGCATTGGCCCTCCAATGTCTGGGTGAATGTTTCGCCATCGTCCACGCTGAGCCAAATTCCATCTGATGTGGCTGCCAATATTTGGTTTGGTGCCCCCTCCTTCCTGTGGACTCGATTGACCGTGGCCGTTTCAGACAGGCCGAATGCGAGCCCTGTCGGACTCCATGTGATCCCCGCATCCTCGGTCTTCATTACGCCGACTCCATAGGCACTTCCGAAGTCTGAATCACCTGTGGCTGACAGTAAAACTTGAGGATTGCTTGGGTGAAATGCCACGTCGGACACGCCCATTCCAGCCCAGTCTGCGGTCCCCATGATGGTCCAGGTGACGCCTGAGTTTTGGGAGTTCCACAACCCGCCGCTAGGTGCGCATGCGATCCAATGGGCAGTGTCACTGGGGTCAATGACGACTCGGTTCACCCTTCCAGCTCCACCTTGGAGTGGGATGCCATCAGGAACCGCCTGGGACCAAACCGGTGGTGTTGGAATGGACCTAGATGCCCTTCCTTGCCTTTCGAGCGCTGTGGCTTTCCAAGGGGCAGAGGATTGTAGGCCGGGTGACGTCGCGGCATAGGTCCATCTCGTTTCTGCAAATTCCCACCACCTGTTGAAGGGTTTGAATCCCTTGCCCCGATCAGGAATGCTGTCGGTCCAGATGATGTCAAAGTTGCTCTTGGCCCCTTCCCAGTCTTCTCCGGGGAGCATCCCGAGACTCCAGTCTTGTGCACATAACCCATGGTTCGTCATCACCATCGCAACCGTCAAGGACAGGGTGAGCCATCTGCAGAGGGGTTGTTTCATGTTGCTGTTGAGAAGCATGACGGTGTGGCCCAACTTTTTGGAGCCTCTATGTTCTTGATTGTCACTCAATCAAGTTCAGGTCTTGGGCTCAATCGCAATATGTTCCAAATACACTCAACATTTCGAGAATGTCAGCAGATGTGACGAGCCCATCACCGTTGAGATCTTCGTCTCCACAGTCTTCCATGCAGCCGTAAGCAGCCAAAATGGTCAGGATATCAGCGGCCGAGCGGAGTCCATCGCCGTTGAAGTCTCCAATACACGCCTCATTGACATCGCAAATTCCGTCACCGTCCATGTCGTTCAAGCAGACGCCGTCACAATCAACATAGTCGACTCCGTATATGTCTTCGGGCGACTGGCAGGAGCCGTCTTCGTCGGTGGCGAGTGCATTGTAGTTGCAAGCGTCGTCGTCGGTGCAGCCAGAGACTTCGTCTTCGTCACAGATTCCGTCTTCGTCTGCATCGTTGAGACAAACCCCCTCACAATCTACAAACTCGGATCCGTAGAGGTCTGCAGGGTAATCGCAGGAGCCATCATTTTCAGTGGCCTCGGAATCGTAGTTGCAGGCCATTTCATCATTACACCCGTTGGTCTCATCTGCATCACAAATGCCGTCTTCGTCAGCATCGGAATCACAATTGCCAAAGCAATCATAAGAGGATGAGCCATAAAGCCCGAGTGGATTTGTGCATGAGCCGTCGTCCACTGTAGCGTACCCATTGTAGTTGCAGGATGCTGAATCCGTGCATCCTTGGCAAGATTCGTAATCGCAAGTTCCGTTGCTGATTTCAGCGTCGGGATCATAGTTGCATGCCCCAGACTCCATACAGCCCTGCACTTCGTCATCGTCACAAATGCCATCTTCATCGGCGTCATTGACGCATGTCCCACCGCAATTCAATGATGGGTCATTGAAAATGTCCAAAGGATAAATACAACTCCCATCCTCAACTGTGGCATCAGGAGCGTAGTTGCAAGCGGGCGGATCGGTGCAGCCTTGACAAGCGAAATAGTCGCAACTTCCATCGTTTAGCGTCGCTCCCGTAACATAGTTGCATGCCCCTGGGTTGGTGCAGCCAGAGCATGACTGGTATTCGCAGCCCACATCATCTGTGGCATCTTCATTGTAATTGCAGCTGTTGGTGTCTGTGCAACCTTCAATTTCGTCGTCATCACAAATGCCGTCACCGTCGGCATCGTTGACGCATTCTCCGGCGCAGTCAAGATCTGGACCGCTCGGATAGATGCACGGAAGAGAAATTGTGGCCGCTGGCAAGTAATTGCATCCCGAAGGATCTGTGCAACCAGCGCAAGAATTGTAGTCGCATGAACCGTCATTGTTTGTGACCTCTGAGTCGTAATTGCACGCATCGATATCCGTGCATCCCAAACAACTTGTGAAGTCGCAGGTCCCGTCGTTTTCAGTGGCGGCTTCTGAGTAGTTACAGGCCGCGGCATTGGTGCAGCCCGGGACTTCGTCCTCGTCACAGGTGCCGTCATCATTCGAGTCATTGATGCAATTGCCATCGCAGTCCACACTCGCACTTCCGTATAAGTCAGAAGGATATGTACATGGGGCTGAAATGGTGGCTGTCTCATCATAGTTGCAGGCTGCGCTGTCAAGGCAGCCGCTGCACAAGCTGTAGTCACAACCCGTGTTGATGATGGCTTCACTGTTATAGTTACATGCTACAGAGTCTGTGCAGCCTTCACAGGAGGTGTATTCACAGGAACCATCATCGCCAAGTGCTGCTGGGTCATAGTTGCATGCTGCAATGTCTACGCATCCAGGAGATTCTTCTTCGTCGCAGATCCCATTCGAATTGATGTCGTTCAAGCAATCACCGTTGCAGTCAACGTTCTCATCACCGAATTCGTCCACAGGATAAGTACACGTGGAAGTAGACAGCGTTGCTGAAGCGTCATAATTGCACGCATCAGAGTCCGTGCAACCGGCACAGCTGTCAAATTCGCAGGGCCCGTCGGCTTGGTAGTTGCATGCAAACGGTAAATTGCAAGCGTCCAAAAAGGCCATGCCCGCCGATGGTCCGTAAATGCAGCCAAATGTCAATTGGGGCAAAATGGCAGGGTCGTAATTGTCTGCGTTTGAATCGCCACAGCAAGAGAGGTAATCGCAAAGAGCACCATCGTGAATGGTGACATTCGGGTCGTAGTTGCAAAACCCTTGGATGGCGCAACCTGCACAGCTGGTGTACTCACAACTCCCATCATCAGAAGAAACCGAGACGTCGAAGTTGCAAGCACCTGAATCTGTGCAGCCAGAGTACTCACAGGTGTTGTCGTCAAAGTTGGCTTCGGCGTTGTAGTTGAGTGCATTTGAATCGGTGCAGCCCAAGATTCTACATGAGCCATCATCAATGGTGGCTTGGCTGTCATAGTTGTT
>CALKHD010000057.1 GCA_938092195.1 uncultured Flavobacteriales bacterium
CGAACGCAGGCTGCCACTCAGAACAAAAAACGTCTTGTTCACCGCTTGGCCTTCTTGGATCAAAACATCTCCTTTCGAGACCATTCTCTCTTTGGCAATGGAATGGATGTACTCCTCCGCCTCAGGAGACAGTGAAATCGACTGCTTGATCTTATGGATGAAGTGCTGCAACGAATCGTTCATCTGATACGCGGACGACAAGCAAGTTATGCTGGGATTTTTACGGTGTGCAGATGCAATTGGAGTGCTGTTTTAGGGACAGCAAAGGGGAGGTGGCACCCTTTTTGTTTGTCATTGAGCCTGCGGTTGGCCACATACCCATGGGTAACTTCTTGAGTCCGAGTTTTCCAGTTGATACGGTGTGGACACATCATGAGGGTTCGTGAACATCGCTGTCCTTTCCCTCCGAGCCTCTCCATGACCACACGTTGGGCTTTGCATCGCAACAGCAGAAGGGGTGCTGGATGTTGCTCTTATTCCTGGGATGCGTTCATGGGGTCGTCCTCATCGTCCGAATCCCCGTCATCGGTCAAGATGAACTTGAGTTTTTGGTAACGGAAGGAGACCAGCAGCAAGATGGCGCCGAGCAGGATGACGGAGAAGATTTTGGCGGTGGAGTTGCCGGCCAAATCGAAGAGGAACAGCTTGGCAATGGTCAGCGAAAACAGCGCCAAAGAGGCCAGTCGCAGCGACTTCAACTTCCAAGTCATGCCATAGGACATCATGCTCATCGCCAGCAGTGTCCAGGCGATGGTCAGGTTGCCCTTGATGGCGGCATCATAGTTGAGCGCGCCGCGCTGGCCATGACCCAAGATGACTGTCGCATGTACCAGTTCGATGGACACCATGATGGTGGCGAGCAGGGCGAGGCCCCAGATCAAGTAATGGCCCTTTGTGGACCGCAACGAATTCCGCAAAATGAACTGCTTGTAGAGTTCATACCCCCCCCATGTGAGCACCAGTGGGGACAGGTAGTGCAGCATAAAGCCGTTGGAGATTAAGGTTTTGGACATCAGGCCTTGGTCGAGCGCTGCGAGGGATGCGCCAAACAACGTCCAACTGTAGCCGTATGCTCCGAGGCCATAGACCACCAGCATCGCGTTGCGGTAAGTTTTGTTTTCACGGGCCGTGCGTTGGGTCACCCAGACGACTGCCCAAAAGAGGAAGCTGTATGCGCCCAAAAGCAGGTCTTGCTCCGGGCTGGAATAGGAGGACTTCTGAATTTGGTGGCCCAATTCCAGATGCACACCGAAAAACAGGACCAGGGCCAACAACACCTTGGCATAATGGGGGCGCCAAATGAACTTGAACGACCTCCAAGAAAGGGTCTCCGTGGCGGTGATCCATTTTTGGAGGAAAGCCAGGGCAACGGTGGCAAAAGCACTGCTGATGAATGCGGGATTGAAGACCGACGTCGCTGAAGACGCCGCATTGGCGACCGAGGAGTTTCCTGAATAATCGGTGGCCCAATCCAGTGCCAGGCGCATGAGAATGAGTGGGATCAAGGCGATGGCCGCCCAGCGCAGGTATTTGATTTGCGATCGCCTGGCGAGCCACAGCATGAGGACACTTTGCAGGGACCAGAAGACGACAATGGACCCTCCGCCCAGCCTGGTGGGTGCCATAAGGGCGAGAAAGACCAGCCCCAATCCCAGCATCAAGAAGCCCAGGTTGGGGTCCATGGGCTTGAGCTTTCTCAACACAAAAAATGCGCCCAAATGAGCGAGGGTAAGGGCGAGGGCAAACATCCCATCTGGTTGCGCACCGAATGGGTTGAGGGCGATCGATCCCACCAGGAAAAACAAGCCCGCATTGCTCAGCAATAGGGCGATGTTACCGGCTTCCAATGGAGCTTTCATGGACAGCGTGCGAATGGAATTTGCGACAAAAAACATCACGAAATGAAAGGCCATCACCCTCATAAATTGGCGTTCGTCGTATTCCACAGATCCGTGGGTATGCGCCAAAATCAGACAGATGATATAGGTGGCAAAAAGGACGATGCGGTTGACCACCGGCCACTTTTTTCGGCTTGAAATTCCCAAAACGGCCGCATTCAAAAGCAGGAGGTAAGTCGGCGTTGATTCCACCCGGAAGAGTCCATTCACAAAGAAGGGGGTGCCGATTCCGCCCAAAATGGCGATCACCGCCAATTCTTTGCGGTCATAATACAGGGACAATCCAAAGACCATTGCGGTCACCACCGTCATCAGCACGATGGCTGCGCCTTGGTCGATGAACAGGTAGCGTTGGTAAGCCAGGGCGACCGTGAAGTACAAAATGGCCAAGGCCCCGCCGACCAGAACAGCGCTAAAGGTGCGGTAGGAGGTCCGCAGCTGGTGAGCGACTGCAATCAATCCTGCGCCAACGCTTGCCCCGATGGCCACGCGCATCCACTCCTTGATGACGTTGGTGTCGATTCCCAGCTTGACCAAAAATCCCACCCCAATCACAAAAATCAGGATGCCGATTTTGCTCAATAGGTTTTCCCCAATGAAGGCCTCCAAGTCTTTGATGCCTCCTGTCGGCTTTGCTGATGGGGCCGGTTCCTCTGCCGGCTGGTCGGTCGAAAACACAGGCTCAGGTTCCGGAGGAGTTTCTGGCGATGGCGCGGGTTCTTTAGTTGGCGGAGGTTCTGGGGCTGGTGCAGACTCCTCTTTGGGCAAATCCACTGACCCGGTCCATTCATGGGCAAACGGTTCTTTGGAATCATTGATCAACGCGTCCATACGTCTCTGGATGGACTCCATTTGCTTTTGCAATGTCCTAAAGCGGAAAAACAAAATGACAACCAATACCCATAAAATGAATGACATGCAGCGAACATAGGGGCAAATCAATGCTGTTACTCACCCCGCAATGCGGCTGATGGGGTTGCCCGCGCTGAAGCAGAGGTCAGGTTTTGCCTCGGCTCAAGCCCAAAGTTGGAGGGCGAATGGAATCGCCTTCTCAGGTTGTTTGTGCTTCCAGTTTAGGGCCTGCCCCCTTTATCCGCAGGGCTGGCCGAACTGGGACAGGACCATCAGGACGTCGGCAACCCCTACATAACCATCGCCATTTAAGTCTGCCGTGCAAGCATTGATGCAGCCAAACTCACCCAGCGCAATTAGGATATCGCTGACATTGACTGCACCGCTGTTATCCAAGTCGGGTGGGCATGGCGGCGGAGCGTTGGGGTCGAAAAAGCCAAAGTCGACGGTGTTGTTTCCGCTTGCATCGTAGTCGAAGTAGCAATCGAAAGGATCGCCATCATTGAGCGGTTCACCGCCAGAGGTCAGCGTCACAATGCCCGACATGATGTCGCTAAAAGGCGACCCGAAACCGTTGTTGTCTGAGTCGACATCGTTGTCGGCATTGGCTACAAAGCCATTGGTAGACTGGAACCCATGCAGCGGCTGCCCAACATCCCAGTTGTCCACCTGCCAAACGAACACCAAGTAATGGCCCGGCTCCAGTCCGGAGAAGCGGTATTTCCCCTCTTCGTCGGTGACTTCTACGCCGCCAAAGCCCTGCCAGTCGGGAACACCGTCGCCATCGGGGTCGCTCCAGATGACCACAGACACCCCGGGAATGCCGGGCTCATTCGGATCGTGAATCCCATCCATATTCAAGTCATTCCACACCTGATTGCCAATCGAAGCGATGCCGGGGTCGACCGGTTCGTCGCATTCCACATAGCAAAACGCCATGTCGTGGATGGCGTGAATCATTTCATCGCCCAAGGACTTGCCGATGTTCAGGAAGGTGCGGGCGTTGTTGTGAAAATGGTGCGCCGCGTTGTCCGGAGAAGCATCCGCCTCGATCCAGAACGGTTTGGTATTGACAAACCCCAAGGTGCCGCCATACAGGTCGTCGTTGCACCCCACATTTTCCTGAGCCACCGATACCACTTCCTGCAGGCCTTGGATCCATCCCCCGTTGGCTCCGAAACCGCCGTGTCCCGAGCTGGCGATGACCACCGGGAGATTGGGGAGGGCCAGGTCGGCCCGGACGTCGTTGACGAGGTGGTTCAAGTTGCTTTCGTACTCCTCGAGAAAACCGTCAGAAGCCCCGTCATTCCAACCTTGGAACCAAGCCAAGCCGGTGATTTCGTAAGGGTCGGTGCCGATGTCGGGGAATTCGTTCGCCAGGTTCTGGGTCACCTGTTCCACTGTCTCGATCATCGCATCGTAGTACGGCCCCGTCGTGCCCCCGGCAGAAGGGGGGCGAAAGTCTTCGGCGAGGCTCAGGCCACCCCAAGCGGTCTTGATGATCAGGACGGGATCCTCAAAGTGGGCGTCCAGTTGATGGGCAAACATCAACTCGGGCCCAAAGAGGTCGGAGTAGGCCCCTTGGCCGACCGTGATGTGGTCCCGGATGGTGTCGCCAGCGCCATTGGGGAAGTAGAGGTAGGCGTCTTCCAAGGCCGCCCAGTTGCCATTGGTTCCGAGCATGGACCAGCTGCCGTCCGCATCGTTTTCGATGACATCCACGAGGGTGTTCGGGGCGAGGCTGCCCCCATTCGAGCCGTCGGAGATTTTGCCGTAGCCCTGCATGTTGGATTGTCCAGCAAGGATGAAGACGCGGACTTTTTGTGGTGTGGCCTCTTGTCGTGTGACGATGGGCACATAACCGACCTCGAGGCCTGCAGGCGGTTGCACGAGGGTGCCGGGATCCAGTGTGGCAAGGGTGCCCACCGCTGGCGGCGCCATGTATTCGTCACCTGAACTCCAATGGGAGTGGATCAGTTCCACACGGGCCTGCATCTCGTCCCGAATCGACTCCGGCAGGTTGGCGTGTACGATGGCCGGCTGGTCCACGAACCGATACCAATGGTAGGTGATGGTAGAGCCATCTCCGAGATCGGCGTGGTAGGGCCCCGCGGCCGGCCCCGGGCTGTTCCAAGGTCCGTTGGGGTCTTGGTGCGCACATTCCGGATCCAGTGGGGTGAGGTAGGTGATTTCTGGCCGCGGGCTGGCAGGGACTTCGGTGCCGATAAGCCCGGTGGATGCTGGAACTTCACCAGCTTGTATGGGGTCCCATTGGTCATTGGATCCCAGTTTGAAATACTCTGGCAACACAAAGAAATCACCCTGCTGCATGGTGGCGCTGGGGTCGTGTTCGAACCCCATGGCATCGCTGGTCATCTGGATGTTGTCCAGGTAATCCAGGTGGATGTCGTGCGCGATGCCACCGCCGCCAATCTCCCCGACAATGGAGCCGCCGTTGTTGGTAAAGGAGCGGCTATAAGCGCCGGATTGCATCGCCGTGGTTGCCGCGGGGGACCCGCCGTCAAACCAGTCTTGCATGGCGGTCCAGAGGGTGTCTTGGGGGTAGACGGTGACCCCGTTCAGCACCATCGATTGGTTTTCTCCGCTGACGGGCATTTGCATCCGCTCAATCTTGGCGTAGGGGGTGCCTCCTTGGTCCTCCGCGATGAGGGCAGGAGAGAGGGCGTGTTCCCACCCAAACCCCACGTTGGGATTGGCGGGTCGGGTGTCCAGAAACAGGCCCTCCAGCGAAGGGTCTTCCAACACGGGCTCCGTCCAGAACGTGGGCATAAAGAAGGTTGCGGGCCCCTTGAAATTGGTGGAATTCAAGAACAGCGTCCAACATTGGTTTCCGGTCTGTACAGCCTGTCCATTGGTCTCTTCCAACACGTCCATCAAAGGCAAGGGGGTGTATCCGTACCCCAGGAGTTCCCCATTCAATGCCTGCGCCATGTTGAGCCCGTCGGGGGCCCATAACAGGCGGTTGGACAATTGGGCCGCTCCGTATTTGCCACCGGGGCTGCTCCAATCGCGCTGGCCATTGCCCAACATGTCGCTGCGCCCGGCTCCCGGGCCATTGGCCCAAGCAAAGAAATTGTGCGACACACCACCCATGAGGAATTTGGGGGCGCGGGTGCCAAAACGGGTGTCCTGCCACCATCCCAGTCCTCCTTCGATGGTGGTGTAAAATTGGTCGGGCTCGTTGCCGGTTTGCTGCGTCGACATCCAGCAGCTGGCCAGTCCCATCTGAAATTGTCCTGGGCCAGGGTACTGATCAAAAATGGGCCAAGCTGCTGCGTATGCTGTGTACCCGGCCCCCATGTTCATGTCCGATACATTTTCTGAGGTGATCCAGGAGAATCCGCTCCGCGTTGCAGATGAGGGCTGTGCGGAGACCACCACCGCGCTGAGGCTCAAAAAAGCAAGGCAAAACTGTGCGAGGGGAGAGGGTTTCATGGGCATGTCAAGCGTCCTTCAAGATAGCACTTCATCAAGGCCTGTCGAGTTTCGCCGGCGTGGAGAATGCGGGGGGCGTCATGTCATCTCCTTGAGAATCCCCGATTTGATTCAACAGCACTTCGACCGCCTTTTCGAGTTGTGGGTCTATGCCTGCAGCGAGCGACTTCGCGTCTTGTCTAACCTCGATGTCTGGAGCGATTCCTTTGTTTTCGCCGATCCATTCTTTTTCGATGGGGTCAAAGACGGCATT
>CALKHD010000058.1 GCA_938092195.1 uncultured Flavobacteriales bacterium
TGGTTTCACAGAGAAAGAAAACACCAAGAAGCATCCTGAGCCATACAGCTACATGGCCCGGGCCTATCTGAAGATTCACCAAAGCGATGATCCAGAACTGACTGAGAGCTACCCCAAAGCGCTCAAGGAGAGCCTGAAGTACTGCACGAAATTCATCAAGAAGGACAAGGAGATGGAATATGTACCGGACCAACTCGAGTTCATCGAGGAACTCAGGTACGAAGCCATTGCCCAGGCGGACACAGAAATGGATGCAGAGAAATACACCCGAGCCAAAAGCCTATACAACTACTTGGTGAAGTTGGATCAAAGCGACCCTTCCGCATACTTGATGCTGGGACTGGCCAACTATTATGGCAAAGCCACCCGTGACGCGGAAGACAATTGGAACACGGCCATTGAGCTCATGGGAAGCATGACTGGCCGCATTGCGGCTTCAGAAGAAATCGAGTTCTTCAGAGAAGAGCCATTGACAGAATCTATGCGAAACTTGCTCAAGACTGGAATCATCCGGGCCTCCGAGCAATTGGATGCCGATGGAAAGCGTACCAAAGCGATTGAGTTGCTTGAAAGCGGACTCCCCCTCTTCGAAGGTGAGCGCAGCTTCATGGTAACCTACGGGGCTATCATCGGCTGATGCAATTTGAGGCATCGCATCCATCTGCGGAACATCTCAAATCCCATCTTCTGAATCCAGAATCAGAAGACCCCATTGATCTTCTTCTTTTGGAGGACAACGACATCGATGCTGCTGTTTTCATTGGGGCTGCTTCCAGAAGCAAGCAAAACCTTGTGGTTCGAAGGACCAGTTCCCTGAAAGAATTTCGTGAAACGCTCAAGGAGCGGCCACCCCAGGTCATCTGCGCTGACCACATGCTTCCAGACGGTTCAGCCACCGAAGCCTTAACGCTTCGGAATCAAGTCTGCCCGAACGCTCCTTTTATCGTCATCACTGGCGCTGGAGAAGAGCAGGTGGCTGTGGAATATATGAAAGCGGGGGCTGCCGACTACATCTCAAAACGACATCTCGACAGCTTCAATCAAGCCTTGGAGCAAGTCTTGCGCCTCAATTACAACCAGTCCTTAAGGGTCCTCGCTGAACAAGAAACCAAACGCCTCAACCAGGAATTGCTCGCTTTGGTTGGCCATGTAGCCGAGGAGCGAGATGAGGAAAAAAGAAGACTGTCTCGAGACATTCACGATCAACTGGGACAGGAACTTACCGCACTTAAACTCGGTCTTTTTTGGATGGAGGGCCGACTCAGAAAGCCCCTGGAAGACACCCAACCGGTGCTCCAAAAACTGAGCGACCTCATTGAGCTCAATAGCTCCATCATTGTCCAGGTCAGGAACATCGCAAGAGATTTGCGCCCTGTTGTCCTGGACCAAGTTGGGTTGTCAGCAGGCATCGAGACGCTGGTGCGCGATT
The DNA here is from genome assembly GCA_938092195.1 of uncultured Flavobacteriales bacterium. Taxonomy (GTDB): domain Bacteria; phylum Bacteroidota; class Bacteroidia; order Flavobacteriales_D; family Sanyastnellaceae; genus UBA8752. The sequence goes on from CALKHD010000058.1 coordinate 1,430, forward strand.
TCAACCGAAGGGAGCACACCTTCTGCGGGCTTCACATCAGCGAACTGCCAGACCTGACTGAATCTCTTCGAACAGACCTGTTTCGCATTGTTCAAGAAGGCCTCACCAACATCTCACGTCACGCGGAAGCCAAATTGGCGTACGTCCGTCTCTCCCACATCAACGACTCTCTCATCTTGGAAATGGGAGATGACGGGAACGGAATGACTCAGCAATTCAATTCAGGCGATTTTTCAACCGGCCTTGGACTGGTTGGAATGAGAGAGCGCGTGCGCGCCCAAAAAGGCACCATGTCAGTGAATTCAAGCCTCAAGCGCGGGACATCGATTCAAATTGACATCGCTCTAAATTCTCCTGCTTAAATTACAGACATGGAAAAGAAAACGGTAGTGTTGTGTGACGACCACAACATCGTGCGGGCAGGACTGAGGCAAATCGTGGAATCATTTGGAGATTTTGAAGTCCTAGATGACGTTGCAACGGGAGAGGCCTTGTTCCCATTGTTTCAAAAACAAGTGCCGGACATTCTCTTGCTCGACATCAGTTTGCCGGGCAGAAGTGGATTGGAGGTACTGAAGCAAGTTCAATCCATGTACCCAAAAATCGCAGTACTGACGTTGAGCATGTACCCGGAGGATCAATTCGCCATTCGCATGATCAAAGCGGGAGCCAGAGGCTATTTGCACAAAGACAGCGCCCCGCAGATTCTAGAAGACGCGATGAGAACCATCATGGAGGGAAAGCAATACATCAGCGCAGAGTTGACCCGAATCATGATCGAGGAACTCGCAAAAGATGACAACGAACTGCCTCACAAGAGTTTATCTGACCGCGAGTATGAGGTCCTGTTGTACATCGGCGAAGGCAAAAGCATGACAGAAATTGCCGCACAATTGAGCTTGAGTATCAAAACAGTCAGTACATACCGCAGCAGAATTCTCGAGAAAATGAGACTGAAGAGCAATTCTGACTTGGTCAAATACATCCTGCGTCACGACCTCGCTCCGGGTGGATCAGACCCCATGCAAGCGACAAGCTGACACATACATCGGAAAAATCCCACCAACCGCCGATCTCATCCCCCACGGTAAACCAACGATTTACTCTGCACATTCAAGGGATGGAGCCCGCAACCACGTCGCAAGTACAGCTGCAATACCCAGAATCTATTCAACAAGAATCTATTCACACAGTTCGGATTGGCCTCCTTCACGCCTCATTGGCTGCAAGAGCCAAATGGCCTGAGTTCTTGAACGATGGCAGGCACATTGAATGGCTGTCTCTGGGTCAAATGCCCGACGACCAGAGGTCATTTGATGCTTGGATCATTGGGACTCAAGGCACCAAAGCCCAGCGCCTACAATCCTTAAAGCTGCTCACTTCAACCCCTGCGGGACTTGGTCCTGTGATGGTTTTGTTGCATCCCATGGACATCCACGATGACTGGCTGTCCCTCAAAGCCGACGCCTACCACGAATCATCCAGCTCAGCAGCACTGCTGGCTCAACGCCTAGAAAGTCTCATTCCCTTGGCTACCTCAGGGTACGCGACCCCCAAACCCATCGGACAGTCATTGGCCGCCGCCGAATCACAAGTTTGGCAATCCCTTTTTGACTGTGCGGGTGCTGGACTTCTCACAGGAAGGACCGCTTCATTTTTGAGGGCACAAGATCAAATCTTAAACCTCCCCCCAGCGGAAGACAGAGACAGCATTCTGGCCAGGGTGCGTCAATTGCTTCGTTCCGTCCAATGGGAACTCAACAACCAGCGGTCCAAAGAACTTCTGAGCTTGGAGGAACCGATTTCATTGAACTCCAGTTTCGTCGATCGAATCACACCACTCCGGTCAGACCGTTTCCTCGATGGTCTTCTGAATTTATCTGAAGCTCAACCCACAACCCAGGGCGAAGTGGTGATCAGAAATCAAAATGGAAAGACCTCACACCTCTCCATTGAACTGACCCTCCCTTCTGAGCTCGAGGATGGACTTCTGCTGACACTCCTTGACATCAGCTCACGGATTCGACTCGAGCAAGACTTGAGGGAGCACGTTCAACACCTTGAGAAACACGTTGGGATACGGACTTTGGACATCAGAAAAGTCAATGTGCAACTTGAAAAGGAGAGCCGCAACAAGGAACAATTGGCACAGCAGGTCAGGGACAACTTCGTCCACATCACGCAAGGAATCATTGGAGCCAAGAAAATTCTAGACGTCGCATTGCCGAGCGAAACCGAGTTGCTCCAAATGTTCCCCAATTCGATGTACATCTCTAGGCCCAGAGACATCGTGGGCGGAGATTTCTTTTTTCTGGGAAACAGTCAAACTAAAAAAACGTTGGCCCTCGTAGACAGCACGGGGCACGGCATTCCTGGAGCCATGGTGTCGCTGATGGGGTCGATGCTTCTCAACCAAGCTTTCAACGAATTGACTGTCCCTCTGCCTCACTTGATTCTACAGCGATTCCAGGCCAATTTTTGCGGACTCACTCGCCCCACGGACAACCAACCTCAAATGCACGGCTTCGACGCCGCTGTCATGACGATCGACCACGAAAAAAAGACGGTCGAATTTTCTGGCGCACGGGGGAATTTGTTTCTGATCAGGGACGGCCAAACCACCATCATTCGCGGAACGAGGAAGAGCATTGAATCTGAGCCCTGCGATCCTCAGGCTTCCGACATGGACACAAGATTTGAATACCACAAGTTGACCCTTCACGAAGGGGATCAACTCTATTTGTTCTCCGATGGAGTCACCGATCAATTCGGAGGAGCAAAGGGCCGAAAAATGGGACGGAACCGACTGGCCAAAATGCTGAGCGACTTTCACATGCTGCCCATCTCAGAGCGCAAGAAAGCCATTCACAATGCTTTGCTCATCTGGAAAGGAGCAAACGCCAAAGTGGATGACGCCACCCTCATTGGGGTGGACATTTAATCCTATTGGCGGATTTTGATGCCCCGATCTGAAGCGGAATAAATTCGCTCAATGATGTCCACCACTTTCAGGCCTTCCAAGGCATTGGTGGTGATTCGTCCCGACCCTTTCAACGTGTCCATCACGTTGTCGAAAATGTAACCATGGTTCGCTGCACTGCCCTTGTACGCACCATAATCATTGGCCGGATTTGAGGGGGGTAAAACAGGCATTTCATAGCCATCAACGCAGCAATACTCTACCTCGTTCATGTACTGACCTCCCACTTTGATGGTCCCCTTTTCTGCAACGATCGTCAAGGAGCTTTCAAAATTGGTCATGGCCACAGCCGTCGAAAACTGCAGCGTCCCCATTCCACCTCGGGTAAAGTCAAACGTCACCAGACCGGAATCTTCGAAATCGGTGTTCTCTGCATGGGTGAAGTCTGCAAATCGGGATTGGATGTTGTGGATGTCTCCAAACAACCAATAGAGAATGTCAATGAAGTGGCTGAATTGGGTGAACAATGTGCCTCCATCCAAGTCCAGCGTTCCTTTCCAAGGGATCTTGCCGTAATAGCGGTCATCGCGGTTCCAAAAACAATTGACTTGAACCATGTGAATGGCACCCAAGACCCCAGAGTCCACGACTTCTTTCAACCATTCACTTGGCGGGCTGTAGCGGTTTTGCATCACACAAAAGACCTGCTTGCCCACTTCCAAAGCTTTGTGGAGCACCTTTTCCCCATCAAAGCGGCTGAGTGCCATGGGCTTCTCAATGATCACATGATGTCCAGCTTCCAGGGCTTGGATCGCCTGCGAGGCATGCAATCCGTTGGGGGTGCAAATGCAAACCACATCCAATTCTGGGTGGGCTGCGAGCATTTCTGTGATCTCCCCGTAAAAGGAGAAGTCATTCTCTACACCCACTTCATCAGGACTTCTGACATCACAACCCGCCACCAACTCAAAGCCTTCCTGGCGGCGAATCATCTCGGCATGCCTTTTTCCAATGTGGCCAAGTCCCACCACAGCGAAACGCAAAATAAAGTCAGTTGTATTCATGATGTTCTCGGTCGTGGATCAACCCAGCCGCAAAAATCGCAAGACTATTGGGGTTTTTCGCCCTTCTGCCCAATAAAATGCTTGGGAACCTTGAGCATGCGGCTGCCATACCAACTGAACACTTCCCCATCGACCAATTGTGAAGGG
>CALKHD010000059.1 GCA_938092195.1 uncultured Flavobacteriales bacterium
CATGGGGCAGGGTTGTGAATCGGACCGCTAAATTAGAACGCCTACCTGCCAAACAGGTGCGCTAAAGTGTCGGTTTTGTCCACGCGGAATACCGGGTTCAACGGACCACCCTCACAGCCTTCCAAAACCCATCACCGTGACCCAACCACGTCCCTCCGACCGGGAGAACAGCCTCAAACCGTCCGCCGCCGTGGTCCCAAGCCTGCAACAGCCGCCCCAAGTCATCGCGGCATTCGATGCGTCCTGCAGGCACCTCCCACCGCACCAAGCCCGTTGTTGGATTGGGATAGGGTGCCCCCACGCTGCTGTTTTCGGAGACTTCAACGGAAGTGTCTTCCTTCCATTTAGACAAGACCCAAGAACTGCTCATCGGCGTGTCGTGGGCCAACGTCCCTGCGATGTAGAGCGAAGTCCCTTTTGAATGCACCGCTCCCACCCTATGCCGCTCAAACTCCTGATCCTCCGTCCAATACTCTGGCGTTCCAGAGGCAGACCCATAGGACGTCCACCAAGCCGGGTGGCAATCACCATCCCAAGCCACGACATCGCCCAAGGTCCCCACCGCTACTTGCTCATCTTCAAACTTCCAACCATAACCCCACGCCAGTCCTGCAGCCCTCAAGGGAGTCTGGACCGGCAGACCGGGATCCAAGTCAGCCGTTGGCGGATAAGAAAGCTGTCCCTGCAAGGGCATCCACCCAGCCGACATCGTCCCTGCCGCGAGGGTTTGTTCGCCCTGCGGAACCCCAATTAAAAGCTCGACACCTGCCCCCACTTCATACCAATTCCAGCGGTGACGCATGTCGAGGACGCCATGATTGACGCTGGCATCCTCGGTCCACTCCAGCACCCCATTGTTCCCAAATTCGGTATCGAGGGAACCGTCGAAATGAAAGCGCGCCACAAAGGGGTGAAAAGCCCCTGTTGTGGAAACCATGCCGCCAGCCAAAATCCGCATTTCAGTGGGAGGATCGAATGGCGTTCCACTCGAGGTTGGTGTAAAAATCACATCTGTAAAACGGCCGCTCCATTCGTGGCGCACACTGTCTTCTACAAGCCACCCATCGGGATTGAGCACAATGCGGCCGGCTTCTCCAAACTCCGGATGGAAGGAGCCGTCTTCGGTGCTCAGCAGGGCCAAGGCAGGCAATTCTCGGTGCGCGCAACAGCTGTCATAGGCCGCTCCTGCCACCACCATCCAAGGTCCAATCTGTTCGGCTTTGGAGGGCTCGTCTGTGGGCCCCACCATGTCCATTCCTCCCCCGTCTTGCCAAGGCCCCACGAAGCTCAGGTCCACACTGCCGTTCTCTCCCCAAGTGGTGTCCTGCTGATCAGACTCAAAAGCCCGGAGGCGCCACACTTGCGTCCAAGCAGAATCTGTCCCGACTTGCACTTCCGAAAACATGAACCAACGCCCCGCAGTGGCGCTCGCTTTCAGGTCCACGGGCTGCTCCCCTTGGAACCCGGCATTGGACCACAATGTGCCCCCCGAAACTTGCGAGAAAGCCCGCCAACGGGACTCGGCGGTACCAGCAGAATCATAAGCTGCGCTCAACATCAATATCGACGTTGAAGTGTGGTCTAAGGACACCGGAATTTCCCAGCGGTCCGACCCTTCGATCCGGCGTCCATTTCCATTCCATTGACCATCCAAAACCCACTGAGCCTGACCTGCCCAAGAGCATCCCAAGCACAGCAAAGCCAGAATTGGACGGAACATCATGGATGCAAAATAAACACGCTGTGCTGTCCCTTTTCCAGATCCTTGACGCAGTACGTCCCCGCAGGCCAACCCTGTAAGCTCACACCTTGGGCAAACACGCGCTGGGGCCATTGGGCGACACACCTGCCCATGGCGTCAAACACCGCCAGAGTCTGGGGCAGGCGACCGGCAAAGCGCACTTGGTCGCGTACCGGATTCGGGTAGGCATAGAAATCTGATGGCGTTTGGAGCGTGGCTTCAACCCCACTCACTGAGCCGGTCCACGTCTCCACTTCTTCGTCGATGGTCACATTGGTGCCTCCACCTTGACCCGGAGGACCGCCGCCACCGAGGTTGTCTGTCTCGACCACCCCCCGGTAAGCGGGGTAGAAATAGGGGTACTGTCCATTGTGGTCGGCATCGACCGTGGCGCAATACGCATAGGTTCCCTCGGGGTATTCAGGAGTCACTGCAAAGCGGCCGTTGAATGCGTCGAGGTGACCCGACCCTTCCACGAACTCATGGTCCTCGATGTACGCCCCGAGCACCGCCGCGATGGGCTGGGCTCCCGGAGGGATGGCAGGCGTGACCAATTCCCCGACATCAGGGCCATATTGATTGGGCGCCAGCGCAGTACCGTCGGGCAAGGTGTGCCGTACGGTGATGTCTCGCAATTGCCAGCTGGTTTCCAAACGCACCAGGCCTCCTGATCCATCCGGGTTGGCAAAACCGTAGGGCCCGTAAATCGGATATCCATCAAATGCGAACCCGATCAATGGACTGTGGACCTCGGAATCGACGGTAAAAAGGGCGTCGCTGGGGTAATCCTCGCACACATCGCTCGTTGGAGCAAAGCTGTTGTCAAATGTGTTGGGCACTTGGTGGTGGTGGTACTGCCCCATCGCGGGATGGCCCTTGGCGCAGTCAAAACCGTCGTTCTCGAAGAAACCGCCGTTCTGATGCCAAAGGCCTTGGTTGTTGTAGCTAAAGGCATCCTGGGCATTAAAAATGACCACACCATTGATCAACACACCCGTTTGTCCCAAACCGGTCGCGGTGCCACCGGCTGGCCCTTCTTGTGGGTTGCGGGGAATTTGAAAGAGGTAATCCTGGCCCGTGGCATTGGAAGGATTGCCATCGGGGAAAGGAGCGGTCGCGTACCGCGGAATGCCTGTAGCGTGAACGTAAACGTGGTCAGCGCTGTATTGGACCAACTGCACATCGCATTCGTCTTGCATTTGAATGAGGTTGTTTCCATTCCAATATTGGCCGGTGGCGCCGTCCGTATTGAGCAGCCATGATGCAAGTTCGGGCTGGGCTGTTGCCGTTTTGAAGGGCATGCAAAGCGGGAAAAACCAGAGTAACCTGAGGTAAAATTTCATGACGTTGTAGCGGTTTAATCAAAGATGCGTTTAATTATAACATGCTTTCCCTAGAAGACAAGTCAAAAATCCGACAAGCGCTCATTCAGAAAGCAGCGCATTTGGATGAGCGCATTGCGGAATACCGCGAACTCACCAAGCCCATTCCGCCCAGCGAAGCCATTGGACGGGTGAGCAGGATGGATGCGATCAACAACAAGTCTGTGAATGAGGCGGCTCTCCGACAGGCGCAAAAACTCAGACAAGGACTGGACCGGGCGCTTCGGCGACTGGACGACGACCGGTTTGGATTGTGCAATGGCTGCGGAAAACCCATTCCAACGGGCCGTTTGTTGCTGATGCCAGGTGCGACTTCATGTGTCCGTTGCGCCGGTTAAAATTGCCAGATTTTGGGTTGGATAGTCGGCTTCGCTGGGCGAACTTATAGGCATGCTCATCGAGATTCACCCAGAGACCCCCGAGGCACGAAAAGTCGCCCAAGCCATGGAGTTGCTCCAGAAAGACGGCGTGATCATCATACCCACAGACTCCGTCTACAGTTTTGCATGCGCCCTTGGCTCTACCAAAGGCCTCGACAAGATGGCCCGGCTCAGGGACCTGAGCCCTTCGGAAGCCAACTTCTCTCTCATCTGCAAGGATTTGAGCCAAGTCAGTCAATACGTCGCCCCCCTTTCTCAGCCGATTTTTAAAATGATGAAACGCGCCCTTCCTGGGCCGTTCACCTTCATCCTGGATGCCGGCGTGAAAGTCCCGCGCATTTTTAGAAAGTCGAAAAAAGAAGTGGGGATTCGATTGCCAGACCATGCTGTGCCCGCCGCCATCATCGACGCCCTTGGCGTTCCCCTTGTGGTGAGCTCAGTGCTGAACGACCAAGAAGAGACCGAATACCTCACGGACCCCGGGCTGGTTCATGAGCGCTATGGAAATCAAGTGGCGGCGGTTGTCAGTGGAGGCCTCGGCCATACGGAGGCTTCTTCCGTCATTGACTGCACCTCAGGTGAGGCCGTGATTGTCAGAGAAGGCAGAGGCATTCTTGACGGCGTAATCTGACATTTGTCATTGTAGTAGAATAGGTGAACCGATTGCTTTAGCTTGGCGACTAGCCTTGCCAAATGCTGCGATTTACCTTTCTGTTTTCCGTCCTTTTTACCCTCTGTTTTGCCGCCCATCCCCAAGATGAAAAGGCTTCGCAGGCCTTGTGGTCTGCTGTTGAGTTGTCCAAGGAGAATTCGCCAACAGCGAAGCCTGAAGATGCTGTGGGCCTGATCCTTGACGCATCTGAATTCGATCGACTTCGCGCCAACCGACCCCAAAAAACCATCATGGTCCTGCCCTTTCCCGAGGGAGACCAATTCCTGCGACTTCAGCAATTCGAAGTTCGATCTGAAGCCTTTGAGGTGGCCACCACTGGCCCTGAAGGCTTCCGCTACATGCCTGCCAAATCCAGGATCGTCACCTACGAAGTGCTTGGAGATGTCTCGGGCACAGTGATCTTGTTCAAAGACCATGTGGTGGCTTCACTGAACGTGAACGGCCGCCGCTGGGAACTCAATCGCAGAAAGGATGACGTGCACGCCTTGTTTCCGGTGGACGCCTCATCCGATGACCGGACATTCACCTGTGGCGTGGACGACCATGCGGAACTCCCTGCCCCACAGGATCCAAGTGCCTCACAGGCGCGTTCCTCCAACCTTCTCGAATGTGTTGAGGTGGGAATGGAAATCGATGAATTCACCTTCCAATCCTTGGGCTCCAACTTGGACGACGCAGTCGACTGGGCCTTGGCCATTTTGGCTTCTGTGGATCAGATCTACCGCAATGAACTCAACGACCTTGTGACGTTGGATGCGCGGTTCATCCATGTATGGATGTCTCCCGACCCTTATGCGTCGGTCACCAACGATGGCGGAGGGATTCTCGGCGCATTCAATTCTGAGTGGAACAACAACCCCAACTTCAACTCCATTCCATTGGACTTGAAGCACTTGATGACCACACGAACCAACATTGGCACCGGTGGAATCGCCTACCTGAATGGGCTTTGCAACAGCTACAATGCTGGGGTTAGCGGCAACCTGACCACTTCGACCAGCTACAACATCAACACCTATGCTTGGAATTTAGATGTGGTCTCCCACGAATTGGGACACAATTGCGGAGCCAATCACACCCACTGGTGCGGATGGCCCGGCGGCCCCATTGACAACTGCGGAAGTTTAGAAGGCGATTGCGGCGGTTACACCAACAACCCCAGCGGACAGCTGGGCACCATTATGAGTTACTGTCACGCCATTGCCGGTGGCAGCAAGACCCTGACGTTTCACCCCTTGGTGGAAGACAACGCCCTGATCCCCACTTTCAATTCTGCCAGCTGCATCGGCACTTGCGGCACACCAGTGGTGGAAAGCACGAACGTTCAATGTGGCGATTCTCAGGCCTGCAACTACACCCCTGGAGATACAGGAACGGATGGATGCATTTACGCAGGTCCATGCGCAGATTGTGGGACCGATGGTGGAATCACAAACGGAGTCGAAGTCAATGAATTCACCGCGATTCTTGCAGGCACCAGTGGATCCACATTGGTATTCGCTGCTTCGGGTACCGCCTACACCCTGGACATCACCTTGGACTTCAGCAACCCTCAAAGCTCTGGGTCATGGCCGGGAGACCTGCTTCTGGCACTGTGCGCTCCCGGTGGAGATTGCCTGCAAATCGGAGGCTACAATGTGGATGCCGGATTTCCTTCGGCTGGACCTTGGCCCAGCGCATGGAACACTTCGAGTCCAGGTGTTTACTCCGCGAGCATTGACTTGTCCAGTCTCCAGCCAGCAGGCAATGGCGATTGGAACCTGCAGCTGATCAATGGCTGGAGCACCTCTGGCTTGGTCAATTATGACGCGGATATTGAAATCTTTGGACTGTGTCCAAACCTGTCCACTGAACCCGGATGCACAGACCCTGTGGCTTGCAACTTCTCCCCGTCGGCAAACTTGGATGACGGGACATGCCTCTACACTGATGCATTGGGGGAGTGCGGAGGCCCGTGCACTTCAGACGCCAACGGCAATGGCATTTGCGACGATGAGGAGGCCTGCGGAAGTGCTGCGTGCGGAGTGGGAACATGGTGGGACGAAAGCGCTGGAATGTGTCGCTCTTCCCTCATCAACTGCCCAGGAGATGTGGACTTTGACGGGCTGATCAATGTCACCGACGCTTTGAACGTGCTCAGTGGTTTTGGAGTCGAATGCGGTGCCCCTGCGAATGCCCAGGCCAATTGCACCAACGCCCCATGCTGCGATGCCGATGCCTGCGGAACCGGAACAGTGTGGGATTCAGATGCGCAAAAATGCGTGACCAGCTTGACGGAGTGTCCCGGCGATGTGGACATGGACGGAACGGTCACCGTCTCCGATGTATTGGACGTTCTCTCGTTGTTTGGAGAGATTTGCGAGTGACCTTAACCCGACAAACCTGACCGCGCTGCCAGCATGGGCACGAACGCAAAGGTCCCGTGTGTTTGCTTCGTGAACGTGCCTTCATCAACACGGCACACTTCGGTCATTGTTTGCTTTCCTTCTCCTGCCGAGGCGTCATCCAAAGGAATGATGAGCTTTCCTCCAATGGCCAACTGACCCAACAAGGCTTCGGGAATGTGAGGGGCTCCGCATGTCACCAAGATTCCATCAAACGGGGCAAATGCCTTCTTGCCCTTGTAGCCATCGCCGTAATAGCAATGCGCCCGGTATCCCAACCGCTTCAAAAACGGAGTGGTCCTGTCGTACAGGTCCTTTTGCCGCTCAATGCTGTGCACCTTGAAGCCCATGGCCACTAACACGGCGCACTGGTATCCACTGCCTGTGCCAATTTCCAAAACCTTGGCTCCGGCAGGAAGTCCAAGCAACTCCGTTTGCCTCGCCACCGTGAATGGGTGACTGATGGTTTGCCCTGCTCCGATTCGGAAGGCCTTGTTGTCGTAAGCAAAATGCACGAAAGCGTCGTCCATGAAATGGTGGCGCGGCACCCGATCCATGGCATCCAACACCCCCTCGTCGGCAATGCCCATCTCCCTCAATTTGCCCAGCAGGGCCTTTCTCAGGCCTTTGTGCCGGTAGGTGTCTTTGAGGTTGGCTGCAGGGGTGGACATGGGCTTTCGAATTTATACGTTGTTCACACCGGGATTCGATGTGGAAATCACGCCTTGCCAACATGCGGCCGGGGGGAAGCGAAGCGGGTACATTCGTTGCCCCATGTCTCAGTCCCTTCGCATCGGTGTTCTCGGCGCTGGCCATCTCGGCCGGATCCACCTTCGGTGCCTGCAATCCTTGTCTTCTAAGTGGACTTTGGCCGGTCATTTCGATCCGGATCCAAAGTCGAATGAAGCCGTCTCAACTTTGGCTGCGGAAGAAAATTGGGGAACCCCTTCATCCGCATTCGACTCGGCCGCGGCTTTGATTGATGCGGTGGACGCTGTGGCGATTGTCACGCCCACCCAGCATCATGTTCAGTTGGCCGAGCAAGTCTTGAAGGCTGGGCGTCACTGCTTCATTGAAAAGCCGGTCGCCAACTCCTATTCCGACGCGGAGCGCCTCATCGCCTTGCGCGATCAAGCCGGCAAGGTGGTGCAAGTGGGCCATGTGGAGCGGTTCAACCCCGCCTTTCAAGCGACCCGCCTGCAACTGGACCGGCCCCGATTCATCGAGGCCCACCGTTTGGCGCAGTTCAATCCGCGTGGACTGGATGTCTCCGTGGTCTTCGACCTGATGATCCACGACATCGACTTGGCGCTTCACGCCATGGGCAGCGAAGTGACCCGGGTGGCCGCCAACGGCGTGGCCGTGGTCGGAGACAGTGTTGACATTGCCAACGCGCGCCTAGAGTTCGCCTCCGGAGCGGTGGCCAACCTGACGGCGAGCAGGGTCAGTCTGTCTCCCATGAGAAAGGTGCGCCTGTTTCAACCCGACGCCTACCTGTCAGTGGACCTGCTCAACCGAAAGGCCCAAGTGGTGAAGCTCGAAGACGTGGCTGCAGGGCAAGAGCGAGACCCCTACGGAATGTACTTGGACGTGCCAGGCAAGACCGCCCGCCGTCTTCACATCGAAGAACCCGACATCAGCGAGGCCAATGCCATCGCCGACGAACTCGCGGATTTTCATGCCGCCTGCACCGGCACCGCGCCCTGCCAAGTCTCCCTCGAGGATGGTCTGGCCGCGTTGCGCGTGGCGCAGGACATCATGAACCGCATCAAAGACTCCCACCCATCATGACAAGAAATTGGTTTACCTGTGTCGTCAAATACATCCGCCCGGGCGTAGACGGCAGCGAAGAGAAAACAACCGACCAGCTCCTGCTGGACGCGTACACCTACACCGAAGCCGAAGCCCGTTTGGTGGGCATCGTGACCGACGTGTGCACGGGCCCCTTCGAGGTCAAGTCCATCACCAAGAGCAACTACGCCGAAGTGGTCCGCTTTGACACTGGAGACAAGTGGTTCCGTGTGAAGGTGGCCCTAACCAGCTTTGACGAGCGCAGCGGAAAAGAAAAGGAAGCCAATCAGTTCTTCCTCTTTAGCGCAGACGACGTGAAGGATGCCTATGACAAGACCCGCGAGTACCTCAAGGGGTCGGGCATCGGCTTTGTGATTCCCGCCATCAACTACACCAAAATCAGCGAGATCTACCCCCAAAGTGAGGAGGGCTCAACGAACATGACGGCTGCAGATGGATACGGCGCCGTGCCCGCCGACCACCCCTCCATCGCCAAGCCAGAAGAAGACCTGGTCCCTGCAGGGGTCGATCCGGATACGGGCGAGGTCAACTGAAGGCACGCGTCTACCTCACCAGCGCAGCCTGTCGTCAACTCCACTCCCAACAGGAGCGGTAGGCGCCCGTGGATTCGCAGTGTTGGGTGAAATCGGCGTAGAAGCGGTCGTTGCCCAAGGTGGCGCTGTCTCCGATCACCAGCAGGTGCATCTTTGCGCGGGTCATGGCCACGTTCATACGGCGGTGCTCCGACAGAAAGCCCACCGTCCCCTCCTCATTAGAGCGGGTCAGGCCAATGACCATGATGTCGCGCTCCTGGCCTTGGAATCCATCCACTGTTTGGATGGTGAGGCGACCTTCCGAGGCCACGCGCTCTGCACGCAGCAGGTCTTCGAGCAAGGTGACTTGGGCGCGGTAAGGGGCAATGACGCCAAGGGTGGCCTGTGGATGGGATGCCATGAGCTCACGGACCCGATCGACGGCAAAAGCGGCCTCCTCAGGGTTGCTCACACTGGCGTGGGAACGCCCCGTGGTGTCGGCTTGGGGATTGGCCCGCTCTTCGTCCCATCCACGACCGGCCGTGTCGATGAAGGTCAATGGCGGGAGATTGCCCAAGGTCTCGTGGGCCACGGCATCGGCCGCGAGAAGTTGGCCCCCGTAAAACACCCGGTTGGGGTAGGCCATGATGTCGGCATGCATCCTGTACTGCGTGTCGAGCAGGTGCACGTTGCGGTCGCGTTCGATCGCCTTTTCCAGCAAACTGACCGCCAGCCCCGCCTTGATGGCCGCTGGGTTCTTGACCGTGGGCGGCAACTGGGCAGCATCTCCCGCCAACACCACCCTTTCCGCCGAGCGAATCGGGATCCAAGCAGCCGGCTCCAGCGATTGACCCGCTTCGTCCAAGACCACCGTTCCAAACCGACGGCCGCGCAGCATCCTGTCGGCTGCCCCCACCAAGGTGCAACACACCACTTCTGAAGCCTCCACGGCACGCTCGGCCAAGAAGCCTTCCAATCGGTCCGCTTCCTTGCGCAGCTCGCGCGCTTCGGCATAGGCGGCCCGACGGGCGGCCCTTTGCTCTGGACCAAACGACCGAAATGCTTTCTCTGCCTCTCGCGCGGCTTCTTCGGCTTGTCGGCGATAGGCTTTGACTTGTTTATGGTCGGGATCGGCTGCCACCAGGCGGTCCAGGGTCCTGTCGACCACAGCGGGATCCACCCTCATGGGGTGTCCAATCCGGACGACCTTGAGGCCCACTGCACCCAAACGCTCCACCAACAAGTCCGCTGCGGCATTGGACGGCGTGGCACACATCACGCGCTCGCCCCTGCGCACCAAAGACTTAACGAGCTGCACCAAGGTGGTGGTCTTGCCTGTTCCCGGCGGGCCGTGCAATGTGGTCACCTCGGCGGCGCTCAGAGCGTGGGCCACAGCGCGGTTTTGAGAGGCGTTCAACTGCGGATGCTCAAAAACGGCAGGCTCGGTGGGCTCTGGTTCAGCAAATCCCAACAGCACCTCTCTGAGTGCTGCGAGCCGACTCGGCTTTCCATCCCGGCCGGCATTGAGCACGTCGGACAAGGCCCGGGCCATCTCTTTGAAGCTGCGCTCGTCGAAACGGGCGTCCATGACCCAAGCCCTGTGGGTGGCTTGATCGGGGATTTCTTCGCCGTCCAAGACCACCTCGGCGTCCATGCCCCGCGCGGACCTTACAATGCCGCGGTATGAAGCGGTTTCGCCTTTGCCGTCGTCCGAAGTGAGCTGGACAGCAGAACCCGACCTAAATGCACCCGGCGCGCCGGACTCGCCTGTCAATTCCAAAGTGGGCCTGCCCCCCAAAGTGAAGGACGTCCGGTTCACCCGAACGGGGGCCCAAGTCAATCCTTCTGCTTTGCGGCTGGCCACAGGCTGCCCCTCCAAAATGGAAGCGTACCTGGACTCTTCTGCACGGTGTTCCAGCACGAGCGCCTCGGCCAATGCGGAAACCTCCGCGATGCTGTCGCGGTGTGCCATTTGACTTACTGTCGGCTCCTGAGGATCTGCAGCGACCCCACGTAGCGGAAACCTTCTCCCATTGGGGTGATGACACCATCGTGCTCGATGTCTTCCAAGGGAAGCGAATATGAATTGATGTCCAAGGTGAGGTAATACACCCCGCCTGCAACCTCGTTTTCATCTGGAGACCACGTGTTTTCGTAATCCCGCTCGTAATGAATCAGCTCGCCCCAACGGTTGTAGACCGAAATGGTCGGACCGAGCGTGCTGATGGCATTGCCTTCGATTTCGAATGCGTCATTTTCACCGTCGGCATTGGGTGTAAACACGTTGGGAATGCTCTCAATGGCACAGGGACCAAAATTGACGTCGAAGCTCATCGCGTCTTCCCCGATACACGGAGGAGCCATGCTCACCGTCACGCTGTAAGTGTCAGTGTTGGTGACCGTGAGGCTGCTTCCGGTTTGGTTGGGAAGCAGTCCATTCACGCCTGAACTCCATTCAAAAACCAAGTCCCATTCAGAGGGTGCCAATACCGGCACCAAAATGTGATCATCGCCGATGCAAAGGCCAAACAACTCCTCATCCGGGCCCAAAACGGGTGGGGCATAAATGCCAACAGGCACGGTCGCACTGGCCAGGCATTCGTCGATGTCTCCACCGGTCATGTTCATGGTCACGGTCACATTCACAGGAGAGTTCAAGCCGTCCACGCTTGCCGTGGCCCCCGAATTGCTCCCGCCTCCTGGCGTCACATTTCCACCGGTGGTCTCCCACGTCCAATCCACATTCAAATTGGCGGGCACCTCTGCAGTCGTGGCGGTTAAGCCCACTGGCACCCCGCACCAATTGTCTGCGGCCGTGAGGTCCACCTCTGGAGCGGGCTCCACCGTCACCACCATGGTGTCAGAAGCCGTGCAGCCAAAGTCATTGGTGGTGGTATACACATACTCAAAGGTTCCCGCATTGGTCGGCAGAATGGCGATGTCATTGCAATCGCCTCCATCGTCCACAATGAATGGCCCCGTCCAAAAAGAGGAATCGCAATCGGCTCCAATCTCTGGGGTGAATACAATCGGGTCAGGATAAAGCTCTGGATCAAAATTGATGTACCAGTCAAAAATAAACCCGTTGTCCGACCCCCAGCTGTCGCACACCTCCACTGTCCAAGTGCCGTTGAGCGGACAGCCCTCGAGCAAGGTCCAAGGCTGATCGCTCTCATAGGTGCCGCTTGGAAGTGTCCCGCCTGCGTTGTCGGCCCAAGTGCCATTGGTCGCATCTGGCGCCCAGAAATAATCGAAGCCCACCCCAGGGTCGTCGGGTTGCGCATCCACGTCTACCGGCACACCCAAGAAGGTGCCTCCACCGCCTTGTTGGTGGACACCCATGGAACTTCCGTCTGGACAAATGAAGGTGACCGTCAAATCCCCCATGAAGCTGTGCTCGAAATTGATGAAGAAATTCTCGAAGTCTTCTTCAGACTCAATGGCTTGCCCTGAATTGAATGCGGTAAACACAATTGAAGAGCTGAAACATTGGGTTTGATCGTCCGGGATGAACAGACCTCCACCCAAATCCACTTCTGGTGCATTGTCGTAGGTGATGCCTTGGGCTACTCCATTCACTTCATATTCCTCACCGGAGCAAATCTGAAGGTTTTGGGTGGTGCCTTCGAAACTGGTGGGCGTTGACACCAAGACCAAGTGGTCCACCAAATTGTTGTTGGTGCACTCGTTGTTGTCGACCAAAAACAGCTGGACATTGTAAGCGCCTGGCTCGTCAAACACATGGGTCACTTCGGGTCCCGACGCGTCTGTTTCTCCATCGTCAAAGACCCATTCCCATTCCGCAATCAAAAAATCTTCGGCAGCGGTGGATCCTGTCCCATCGAATTGAATCTCCTCCCCCGCACAAATCTGAAGCGGCACGGTTTCCACTGCACCATCGATGGTGGTTACCACATTGGCCACGGGTCGAATGCAAGGCTCTTCGCACGTCACTTCTGCTGTCCAGTTGGAATTCTCAGTGGCATCCGAAGTGAA
>CALKHD010000060.1 GCA_938092195.1 uncultured Flavobacteriales bacterium
GTCCACCACAACGTCCACAGTGCTGGAACAACCATTGGAATCGGTCACCGTAAGCTGATACGTGCCCGCGCACAAATTGTCGCGGTCCTCTTCTGTCGAACCATCTGACCACAGGTAGCTGTATGGTGCATCGCCGTTGGAGGCTGTGACATGGGCCACGCCGTCGCAAGCGGAGTTTCCTCCACAAGCATTGCCCTCTGCGTCCACCACACCAATGAGTGTGAATGGACCATAAGTCTCACCAATGGTGGCTTCGCCGCAGGTCGCATCGTAGGTTCCATGGTGCACCCAATCGCCTTCATGGGTCCACATCATGGGGTCATTGTGCTCGTGGTCTTCCCCGGGGTGGTTGGAACCACTCACGTTGAAGGTGTACGACTCACCATTTTGCAGCGTCCATTCGCCGTAGGTGTTGTCGTGGTAATCGTAAGCCCCGCCGACGATGCCGGATGCACCATTGTAGACGACGGTGAACTCGTACAGATAGGACTCGCAGATGCAATCGACGGGGCCGCCTGAACAGACGGTGTTGGCCTCGGTGTCTACATCCACAGTGATGACAGGAAGCTCATCCTCCACCTCCACCTCCAACGTGCTCGAACATCCGATGGCATCGGTGACGGTGACTTGATATGTGCCTGCGCACAAATCACTGCGGTCTTCGCTTGTGGCGCCGTCCGACCACAGGTAGGTGTATGGCGCTTCGCCTTCGCTGGCTGTCACATCGGCCGTGCCATTGCAGGATTGGTAATCTCCATCCGCCACAATGCCGCACTGATCACTCTCGCCATCGGTGTAGCCGAGAACCGTAAAGTAGCCCTCGGTGTCGCCCAAAATGTTCTGAGAGCATGAAGTGTGGATCTCGGTCTCTTCTTGACCGTTCGTGTAGAGGTAGGTCTTCGACTCAAAGTCTTCTCCGGACAGGTTCTCTGCCGAAACAAACAGAATGGCGCCTGGACCGACATTGGCGAACGTTGCAATCAAAACCGCAGAATCGTCGTCGTCGTCGTAGGCAGTCACTGTGGCGCCCGCTGGGCCATTGTACTCCACAGTGAAGTTTCTCATTTTGCCCTCGCAACCGCAGTTGTCTTCCGGAGGTGGAAGTGGGGTTGAGCAAACCGTATTTGCTCCGGTCGTTGCCGTGACCGTCACGGTGCCCGGGTTGTCGTCCACCACAACGTCCACAGTGCTGGAACAACCATTGGAATCGGTCACCGTAAGCTGATACGTGCCCGCGCACAAATTGTCGCGGTCCTCTTCTGTCGAGCCATCTGACCACAGGTAGCTGTATGGTGCATCGCCGTTGGAGGCTGTGACATGGGCCACGCCATTGCAAGCGGAGTTTCCGTTGCTCAGTACGCCGCATTGATCGCCTTGGCCATCTGTGTAGCCCAAAACGAAAAAGTCTCCGAAAGTCATGCCCAAGATGTCCTGCGAGCAGGAAGTGTGGATTTCGGCGTGGTAACAGCTTACATCGTCATCGTCGTCGTCACCACTGCAGGTGTAGAACGAGGTCCAGGAGTTGAAGTCGGCCCCCGACAAATTTTCGGCAGAGACAAACAAAACATCACCTTGACTGACATCAACAAACGTGGCAATCAATTCTGCTGAGCTGTCGTCACCATCATAGACGGTGACCATTCTTCCCGATGGTCCCTGGTACTCCAATGTGAGGTTCTGCATTTTGCCTTCGCAATCGCAGTTGTCTTGTGGAGGAGGCAAAGAAGTTGCACAAGCTGTGTTGGCCTCGGTGGTCACTTCCACTGTGAGGGTACCAGGGCAATCATGGATATCGGCCACTGCTGCGGGCGACGCTGAAGCACTGAGACCCAAAAAAATTCGGGGTGAGTCTGATTCAGAACTCTGCAATGAAACTGGAATCGAAAACAGACCGAGAAAACAGAAAATGGCAAGCGTAGAAAGCGCTAAGGAAGACGTATTTCGCATATTGGTTTGGGCAAGTAGGTTCAATGTAGGCACCATCTGACTTAAATCATGGAAAAACAGGCTGCCTGAGTTAATACGTGAGCAACCCGTTTTTTTTTCGTCGAACCCCACCGAATTGCCCCCAGACACCTGAAGCGCGCCACCGCTAAATACCACTCCATACACCACAGCTCCTGGCATTTATAGAACTTCATTTAGCTTTAATTATCCGCATTTTGGTCGAACACAAATGATTCTCTCGACTGGACACTTTTGTGTAGGAATGGTCTGTCAAGTGGAGCCAGAATACACCTTCATCACGTCCACTTTTCCCCATATTTGACATCCATGATTCTCTACAATCCCAGGGCTTGGTTTGGGCTCATTTTTGAATTTCACAGGAGCGACACCTTTCGAAAAATGGTGTGGGTGCTCTTGGCGTTCGCCTTGTATGCCACCGCCTTGACCTGGGTTGAAATCAAATACAATGAGTACTTCGTTTTCTTCGACACCATCACAGTCCATTCACTCTTGGGCTTCATCATGGGTCTTCTCTTGGTGTTCAGAACCAACACAGCCTATGACCGCTGGTGGGAAGGAAGAAAACAGTGGGGTGCGCTGGTCAACTCTACGCGTCACTTTGCATACCAGCTCAGTGCGCTCATGCCATCACCGGCCCATGATTCTGAGCGGGCCCAATTGACCCGACTGATTTCGGCCTACCCCTCTGCCCTTCGACATCACTTGCGTCGGATGCCACCCGAGGACATTTTGAAGCAACTTTCCAGCGATCAGCCCCATGGCCTGCAGGAAAACGACCTGCCTTCAAAACACCCCCAGCACATCCCCAATGCCATTGCCTCCGAATTGTACCGCAACATCGTGGTGTGGCACCGTGCTGGTCAATTGAACGGAGAAATGCTGAT
>CALKHD010000061.1 GCA_938092195.1 uncultured Flavobacteriales bacterium
TTGGAATTCATAACGATGCGAAAAGATCAGCAGATAGAGGAGTGCAATGGTGGCGAAGATGGATGCGGCCTGCACTTTGAACCCCCAGCGCCCCATGGAAAGCCAACGCGGGTCGGATTGCTTTGTGGCGGCGACATATCCAATGGTGGAAGCCAACCCGCCAGCAAAGGCCAAAGCGAGAAGAAGGCGGCCCAATGAGGCCGCCCATGTCCACTCTTCAATGTAAGTGATGTCCACGGTCAGGGTTCGATTTGCTCTGTTTCCTCGACCACTTCGGCGAGGCTGTGAGATTGCTCGTTGTATTTGCTGGGGCACTTCATGAGCATGTCGCCAGCCACAAACTCACCATTCACCACTTGGCCGTAGAGGTCAATGGATTCACTTTGCTCCAATCCTGTTGGCTTGGCTTTGTTCAGCCAGACCTCTTGCACCTCTCCGTTTTTGTCTTTCATGTGGAATCGAGTCAGAGAAACATTCTCTTCCGGCTCATACACCACGGGGTGATCCGTGTCGAGGGTTCCAGAAATTTTGAACTCCACTCCAGGTTCTGCAAAGGCTCGGGCAAAGACCACAGATTCGCTGTTCTGGGTGAACACGCTGAACAGAGAAGCCATCAATATGGCCACAAGCAAGATGACGAAGATGTTGGTTCTGCTCATCGTTTCAGGGGTTCTTGCTCTGGCTTTCCCGTTCCATTTTGCTCAATCGGCGGTCCATTCGCCAAAGAGAAACGCCAATTCCCAAGAGAATAACGAGGGCAACGCCTGTCACCACATGGGCCTTTCCGCTTCCGAAAAAGAACCCTTCCATGGCGGAGGAGAGGAGATGAAAAATCACGGCCATTTTCATTGGGTCAACAAGTGATGTTCAATGCGGTTCATGCGCAAGCGCAGGGAGTAGATCCAATAGCATAAGGCGCCCCACCCGATCACAGCCGGATAAAAGACAGCGCGAAGGCTGTTGTCCAAATCGTAGCTGTTGAATCCAGGATTCCCGTCTTTTCCAGGGTGAAGGCTTTCCGTGTATCGGGGGAGAACCATCAACAGGACCACGAGCATGATGAAGGCGAAAACGTTGTAAACGGCGGACAGTCTGCCCACGCGTTCGTCGTCATCCATGGCGGCACGGAGAATCATGTATCCCGAGTACAGAAGAACGGTGACCAAGGCTCCATTGAGCTGTGGGTCGGATACCCACCAGGCTCCCCAGGTCCACCGTGCCCAAAGCGATCCAGTCACCAAACCGAGGACTCCAAAGACCAGTCCCGTTCTGACAGCGGCTTCGGCCCTGTGGTCCCAGTTCACTTGGCCTGTCCGGAGTTGTGCCAATGAGGCCACAAAACCAATGCCCATCACAAAAAACATGGCAAACCACATGGGGACATGCCACAGCAGGTTTCGGATGCTTTCCATGATGTTGGGCTGGTACGGAAAACTGAACCCGAGAAGGGGGGCGGCCTCGTCTGGAGCAGGGGCCACAAACCCGGCAGGAATGATGCCTTCGGCAGCATTTTCTACGAAGAAGGCATTGCCCAAAAACAAGGTGCCCGAGGAGGGAGTGAAGAGAAAGGCATCCAAGGCTGGTGAGGGCAGCACAGTGGGAATGTTGACGGAGGCTGTGACCCGGTGTTCTGAGATGTCCAGAACCTGGGTCTTCAACAGTCCTTCTTCGGAGCGCAGAACGAGCTGAAAATCTTCCAGGGTCTCTTGATCACGAAGGAAGGGTTGACCAACAGCAGAGAGCGAGACAGTGGCCTTTCCAGGAGAAAGCCGGGTCGGGGAAGCCTCGACCAAGCCCGGTTGCAATGGCGTCGAGAAGCCGCGCACAATGACATAAGCCAAGAGGACGATACCTCCGATTTTCCAGACGCTGTTCCAGCTGTTCATGCGCGCCAAATGTAGGGGAAGAGAATGCATGCCAAGATGCTGGTTCCAACGCTCAATGCGGCCAAAAAGAGGGGCAGTTCTCCAAGGGTGTTCCAAGGTGTTCCAAGGAGCGCACCTCTGGTCAAACGTGTCACCAGAATGATTTGTGGAAGAAGCAGGGGCAGGCCCAGAACGGCGCTCAATGCGGCACCGGCTGATTGGACTTGGGAGGCGACTGCGGTCACAAAAACCAGGGTTGTGGTCACGGACAACCCTCCGAGCCAAGCGCCAAGGACCAGGAGGCCTGGCTTTCCTGCTTGCTCAAGACCGCTTGGCCAGCCCAGGAACAGCACGAAAGTGGCCAACACCAAGGCTGTGAGACCGGTGGTGGTCAAGATGGCATGGGCGAGTTTACCGAGGATCAGTCCAAGCGGCTCAACCGTCCATCGGAGGTACTGACGGGTTGCGGTTCTTTCGCGATCAAACAACCTTCCAACGGCTGTAAACCCGCTGAACAAGTAGACCAGCCAGAGCATGGCGGTCCAGGCGCCTGTAGAGGTTTCGTGGTCAGAAGACTGAAAAGCGACATAGACAGAGGCGACGGCAAACAAGGCGACCGATGCCAACTGATGTCCCTGGCGCCACTCCAAACGCCATTCCATTTTGGCCACCGCAATGGCGGTTTGAAAGGTGCTCTGGAAGCCAGTTCGCATTAGCTGAGCTTCAGGCTCGGAATTTGAGCGGCCACTTTGCAAAACAATTCGGCCATGTTCCTCGCGTCGTCAATGGCGCGGTGTTCGGTTCCCGACCAACTGATGCTCTCGGATTCAAGAGCGTTTTTAAGTCCGACTTGGTTTTTGGCTTGTTTCCATTT
>CALKHD010000062.1 GCA_938092195.1 uncultured Flavobacteriales bacterium
GAAAGGTCTATGGTTCCACCATTTCCTTCAATGACGCCTATGTCTTCGGCGATTCTTTCAACGGAAATAGAAAAACCTCCCGCTGTGGAATCACATTGAGCGAGAGTCAAGTTTGTCCCCAGCAATAAGCAGGAGAGAAATACCAGCCCCATATAGGATGAGGCAATGACCTTGGTTATGGGCATAGCGGCAAGTGAATTTTTGGCACCCTTAAGATGCGACAAATTATTCGCTTAAGTGGTATAATCAACCACCAAATTTGTTTATGGCGCTTATTGAAGTCGGTTCAAAACGACTTACTCGACGCAATAATCTCCAAAATAGACCAGCAGATCAAGGAGGTCGCTGACGCCAATTGAGCCATCATTGTTGATGTCGTAGGGGCAGTCATTTTCATCACAGGGTTCTGAAAATGTGCAGGTTCCATCGTCGAACACGGATGAGTTGTTGTAGTTGACGGCCTCTTCATACGTGCATCCGGATGGTTCATCGGTGTCGCAAATGCCGTTTGAATTGAGGTCAGATTCACATTCGCCATCGCATACCCCGAGTGCGTCGAGTTGATTGCCGTCGCAGTCGCAGTCGCCAGCGGGCAGGCTGGAACATCCGCAGTCCAGGATGGCACCCGGTCCATTGCAGATTCCGCAGGCGTCGAGGGAACCCACGCAAGGGTCGATGTCGTCGCAAATGCCGTCTTGATCGAGGTCAGCTGCGCACGGGCCTCCGCAATTTCCAAGGGCGTCGAGTTGATTGCCGTCGCAGTCGCAATCGCCAGCGGGCAGGCTGGAACATCCGCAGTCCAGGATGGCACCCGGTCCATTGCAGATTCCGCAGGTGTCGAGGGAACCCACGCAAGGGTCGATGTCGTCGCAAATGCCGTCTTGGTCGGTGTCTTCTGTGCAAGAGCCGCCACAGACGCCGATCACATCAAGTTGATTTCCATCGCAATCGCAGTCTCCTTCTGGAATGTTATTGCACCCGCATTGAAAGATGTCCCCCACTCCATTGCAAACACCGCAGGCGTCATACTGGCCGATGCATGCGTCCACATCATCACAAATGCCGTCTTGGTCAGAGTCTTCTATGCAAGAGCCACCACAATCGCCAACCACGTCAAGCTGATTTCCATCGCAATCACAATCCCCTGCTGGAATGCCAGAGCAGCCGCAGTCATAAATCGCACCTGGGCCATTGCAGACACCACACGCGTCCAATTCTCCAACACAAGGGTCCACGTCATCACAGACGGTGTCGTTGTCGATGTCGTTTTCACAATCACCTCCGCAGTCCCCTATTGCGTCCTCATCTTCACATGAGCCGTCGTCATCGGTTGCAGCGGAATTAAAGTTGCACGCTTCATTGTCGGTGCATCCGGGAATTTCTGCATTGTCGCACACGCCATCGTCGTCGATGTCGGATGGGCAGCCTCCATTGCAGACCCCCAAAGCATCATAGGATCCCACACAAGGGTCTACGTCATCGCAGATGTCATCGTTGTCTGAGTCCGCAGCGCAACTGCCATTGCATTCGCCCAAAGCATCATAGGACCCCACACAGGGATCCACGTCATCACAAATGCCGTCTTCATCGGAATCCGATGTGCAGTCGCCGCCGCATACACCAATGGCATCTGGCTGATTTCCATTGCAGTCGCAGTCTCCTGAGGGTATGGCTTGGCAGCCACAATCGTAAATGGCCCCCGGTCCGTTGCAGACACCACATGCATCCAAACTGCCTACACACGGATCAACATCGTCACAAATCCCATCCAAATCCGCATCACTGGAGCAAGGTCCTCCGCAATCACCAAGGGCGTCGAGTTGGTTTCCATTGCAATCGCAATCTCCTTGGGGAATGCCAGAGCATCCGCACTCTTCAATGGGGCCGGGTCCGTTGCAAACATTGCAAGCATCCAAGGTGCCTACGCAAGGGTCATTTGCATCGCAAATTCCGTCCGAGTCTTCATCCACAAGGCAGTTGCCGTCACAATCTTCTTCTTCAGCGGGATAGGTGCAACTGGCGTTGATGTCATTCGGGCAATCAGGTCCCAGTTCTGTGATGAATTGAATGTCGGCTGTTCCATCGGCTTCACCGTTCGGGCCAGATCCATGGTTGGGAAAAAACTGACCGGAAAGTTCCACTTCAATGGTTCCGGAAGTGGTGAGTTGTGCAATCAGAACATCCCCATTCTCATCGGGCAGACCTTGACCATTTCCGTCGTTATAGATGTACCAAAGGCCGCCAATGATGTCGTCCATGATCAAGTCTTCACCAGATTCAAAATTGGCGACCCAGTTTTGTGATGGACTGGCAATGGTGCTGACCGTGGCTGCAGGTGCGCCATTTTCAGGTGCGTGTCCAATGGTGATCCAACTGTCGTACAGCAAGTCTGGAAAGAAGGACAGCAGATTGGATGAGATGCCGGTGGAAGTTGCACTTCCAAATTGATCCTGATAGAACGAGGTCGTCGTGGCAATCCGAATGTTGGTGGTTTGACCTGGATTCTCATCTGGGTCAGCATTCTCGTCAATGATGGTGCTGATCGCTGAAAGAAAATGGTCAGGTTCAGTCAAGTGAACGTAAAGACGGTAAGTGGTCAGACCAGCGAGGTTTCCCGTGGTGTGGACCTCATGAGTGTTCAGAATCAGACAGGCAGTTCCATCGGATTCGGTTGAGCCGTTGGGGTCATAATTGCACGCTTCGGGATCGGAGCACTGGGAGTGCAGAGTTCCGATGGAACACATGAAAAAAGACAAAAGCAGAAGGTCACGCAACATAACTCAACATTTAATCTATCTAAAATAGTCATTTGTCGATTCATAACCACTATTTGTATATGAAAATAATGTCAGAACTTGGTGTTAAACGGGAATCTTGGTGCAAAAAAAAAGCCCGGAATTCCGGGCTTTTGGGTGTTGTAGCGAGAGAGAGACTTGAACTCTCGACCTCAGGATTATGAATCCTGCGCTCTAACCAGCTGAGCTACCTCGCCATGTTTCTCTTTCGAAACGGGCGGCAAATTTAGTCAAACCGAACTTGAAATGGTTATGATTTGTGAATGTTGCATGCTTTCAGACAGCTCTACCGCAGTGGGCATCGTATCTTCGCGGCAATCTGTGATTTATGGAGCGAGTTGAATTCCAAGTTGAAGTCCCCATTCAGGCGAGCAAAGGATCCATTTTCAGTCGCCTCAACAATCCAAGTGGCCTCTCTGAGTGGTTTGCGGATGACGTAAACATCAAAAAAGACGTCTTTACGTTTTTCTGGGATGGTTCCGAAGAGTCTGCGCGTTTGGTGACCCAGAAGCGAGAAGAGTTCGTGAAGTACCGCTGGATTGAGCATGAAGAAGAAGGCGCAAAAACCTTTTTCGAGATGAGGATTAAAATCGATCCTTTGACCGGGGACACCGCACTCGTGGTCACCGACTATGCTGAAGAGGACGAAGTTGAAGAAGCGACCCTTCTTTGGACCAAGCAATTGGGCGATTTGAAGCGAGTCCTTGGCGGCTGACTTTTAGGTCAGGTCCCCCTCAAATAGGGCCGTATGTAATGCAGGTACTCTTCTGTGAAATCCAATGTTGCTGAGCCTTCTAAAATGAGGGTTTCTTGCACATTCTGTTCAGGTGCGCATGGCTGTTTTCTCCATTCAGACAGAAAACGTTTTTCAGTAAGATGACGCATGGTCTTGATGTGCACTGTTCTGCACGCATCAAATCCCATTCCAGTTGACCAGCTTTCCCATTCTTCCAAACGGTCAGATGGCCAAATGGTGCACAACCGTCCACCTGGCTTGAGCAAACGGTGAGCCGATTGAGCCAAATCACCCATGGATAGGGTGTCGTCATGTCTGGCTAGATTTCTGGCGTTGTCCAGGGATTTGGGCTTGTTCTTGTAGAACGGAGGATTGGACACGATCAGATCGGCCATTCCCACCAGTTCAGGTTTTTCGATATGGAACCTCTGAATGGGGCCTGACCATCCTTCAGCGGTTCTTCCGGCAAACGGTTGGGCCCTCAAATTTTCGATGCACTGCTGGGCTGCATCAGGCTCAAGCTCAACGCCATACACCTTGGTTCCTTGGGCCATTCGTTGAAGGAGCATGAGGCCCACATATCCATTTCCGGCACCGATGTCAATGGCCAGATTTACACCTTTGACGTTGGTCCATGATCCCAATACCATGCCGTCCATGCCCACTTTCATGGCTGCACCATCTTGCTCTACTGAGAAGGACTTGAAGTGGAATGGGCCTTTTGCCATGAATCACTTCCGGTTCCTGCGTTGTTGCCAAGTTTCAAAGTCTGGGAACTCAGATGGCCGATCAGATGGCTGAGCGCGAAGCGGTTCGCATTCTCGAAGTGAGGAATGGAAGTCGGCTGGAAGCCCTTGATAAAGACCCGTGCCTTCCACCTTGTGGGCAAGCATGTCATCTGACACTTCACCGATGACTTTGGCGGGGTTGCCAGCGATGATGGTTCTGTCTTCCCATTGGCTTTGGGCTTTCAGAAAAGACAATGCCCCAACGATGCACCCTTCCCCCACCACCACGTCGTCCATGATGACGGCGTTCATGCCAATCATGCATTGGCGTCCCAGTTTGGCCCCATGGACAATGGCGCCGTGACCGACATGGGCTCCTTCCTCCAGGCGAACGGTTGTTCCAGGAAACATGTGCACCACGCAATTTTCTTGAATGTTGCAGCCATTAGACACTTCTATTTTTCCCCAGTCCCCCCTCAGGACAGCCCCCGGTCCGATGTAGCAGTTCTTTCCAATGGTGACATGGCCAATGATGGTGGCCATGGGGTGTACATAAGCGGTCTCATCCACAACGGGTACCATGGACTTGAAGGACTGAATCATGTGGCACTGGGGTTGCGAATCACCGTGGCGTAGCCTTGACCCACACCGATGCAAAGACTGACCAGTGCGTATTTTCCTTGGGACCTTGCCAGCTGTCGAGCTGCTGTGAGCAGAATTCTGGCCCCTGTCATCCCTAGAGGGTGGCCCAAAGCGATGGCCCCTCCTTGAGGATTCACCCGAGGGTCGTCATCTGCCAGGCCCAATGCACGCGTGCAGGCCAAACTTTGGGCGGCAAAGGCTTCATTGAGCTCAATGTGGTCCATGTCATTCAACGTCAGACCTGCTTTGGCCAAGGCCGCTTGGGAGGCTTCAACAGGACCAATGCCCATGATGCGAGGCTCTACACCTACCACTGAGCTGGAGACGATTTGAGCCAATGGGGTCCATCCCCATTGCTGAATACCTTGTTCATTGGCCAGCAGCAATGCGCATGCCCCGTCGTTGAGGCCGCTGCTGTTTCCAGCTGTCACCGAGCCTCCCTCCTTTCGGAATGCCGGTCTGAGCTTGGCCAACACTTCGGCTGTGGATTTGGGTTTGATGAATTCATCCTCAGAAAAAACAAGGTCATCCTGCTTTCGACGAGGAATGTGGACGGGTGTGATCTCCTCTGAAAAATGACCGGCTTCTTGTGCTTGCGCTGCCTTGTACTGAGATCGGGAGGCAAACAAGTCTTGATCCTCTCGCGATATCCCATACAAGTCCACCAAGTTTTCGGCGGTGGTCCCCATGCCATCTGTGCCATACAAGGCGTCCAGTTTTGGGTTGATGAATCTCCACCCAAAGCTACTGTCATGCATTTGTGAATCCCTTCCAAAGGCCTTGCTGGCCTTGCTCATGACCCAAGGGCCGCGGGTCATGTGCTCTACACCCCCGGAGACCATGACGTTGGAGTCCTCCATGTGAAGGGCCCGAGCAGCATGGACCGTAGCTGCCATGCCTGAAGCACAGAGGCGGTTGATGGTTTCGCCAGGAACCGAATGGGGATAACCCGCCAAGAGTGAAGCCATGCGAGCCACATTCCGATTGTCTTCCCCAGCTTGATTGGCACACCCCATGATGACATCGCCGATGCAACTGGGGTCTAAATTTTTGTGGCGAGACAACAATTCTCGGAGCACGTGGGCGGCCAAGTCATCGGTGCGAACTGGGGACAATGTGCCACCAAAGTTTCCAATGGGTGTACGAATCCCGTCTATGAGGTAGGCGTTCATGAGGCTGATGCGTTGGTTTGGGTCTCCAGGCCGCGCCAAAAATCCAAGATGGGGTTAAAGACAAAGGTTTGTACCAAAGCCACCTCGCCATTTACCACCCCATACATGCGGCTTCCGTCGTGGGTCATGATGTTGCCTTGAAGGTCCAGTTCTTCCATGATGGGGGTTTTCCAATAGAGGTCCATCGGAATGTTGCGTCCATCGCGATAAGTCACTTCTAAGTGCCATGCGGGCGCGCTTCTTTTCAGGCTGTCCTGCGCTGCTGGGGTCAAGTGACTGTCCCAGGTTTCGATGTGGACTTTACACATCCTTAACCACTGTTCTCGCAGCAAGGGTTGAGGCAAACTCAAGGGGCCTTGCTCACCCTCAGCATCGATGGTTTCTTGGTTGTCGGACCAGAAAAGCCGCGCATGTTTTCCTTGGTCATCCATGGGCCATGCTGCAATGGATTCGATTTGCGTTGCGCTGGATTCATAGACGCCAGTGTACCGCCATTCGCCCTCAGAGGTGAAGAACCGCGTTGACAGAAAGCCCGTGAACCCTTCCATGTGCGTGACGTATGGCTCGGAGGACCTGCCTTTGCCTGGCCATTCTAGCAGCATGTGGGTTCCCGTATGACTTTGGGTGGGTGTACCAATGAACCAAGTCTTGGTGGGGGCGTCTTCTCCATTCAAGTGGATGTCCACGCGCTTTCCAGACGAGGCCATCATTTTGAGCACCCCTTCTACAGCCGTGGATTGAACTGGTTGCCTGACCGAGATGCGCTTGAAGGTCTTGAGCAAGAGGTCGGTGGCGTCCTTTCTGGCCAACAAGCGTCCATTGAGCGTCCACAAACCGAGAGGGTGGGCACTCCGTTCAAGAACCGCTGACTGTCCACGGGAGTCGGCAATTCGGATTTTGGTGACCAGCGAGGTGTCTGAAATGGAGAAGTGCGTGCTTGAATCGGCATCCAATCGGCCGGATTCTGGTTGAACAGCCACTGTGATGGCGATGCCGGCCAAGATGACGATGGCGAGAAGGGTCAGTAAGCTGCGGTTCATGAGGCTGAATGGGTCCATCGGCGCCGGCGCCAAGCGGGTAAAAGCAAGCCAAGGGCGACCACCAAGGCAATGGGGCCTCCGACAGCCAGGACTGTCCAAGTATTTTCGGAGCCTTGGATGCTCTGGTCGTTCAATGGACGGAATGCAATGCTTCTGGAACGCAGGCTGATTTGTCCCGCATCGTCCAACAAATAGCTGATGGCATTCAAGAGCCATTCTTTGTTATCGTAGATGACCCGCTGGCTGTATCGGTCATAACCCAATGGAAGTGGGGCGATGCCTTCTTCTGTGGGACGTGTTTCGTTGCGAATGAAGTCGGCATCCGAAACCACGATCATCTTGCCTGCCTCAGTTTCGGAGCGGAAGGCGAAATCAGGACTGTCGCGGAGTTCTTTGGAGAGCCTCAAGGCAAAGAAGCTGTCGAAATGACCTTCCAGCAAAACAGCCAAGGGATAACCACCTGTGTTGTCGGTCTCGAAATGTTCTGAGGGCAGATTGACAACGGCACTGGCCACACGAACGGGGGCATTGTACAGGATCGATCTGGCGGAGCTGCTCAGCAACACCGTGGCTTCCTTGTTGTCGCTTTGATTCACTAGGTCAAGTGTGCTGGTGAAGTCAAAGTGCAGCGGGTCGAGGTTGGCGCAAATGGGATGCGCATCCGGTTCCGAAAGCACCACTGGCGAAAAGTACCAGTTGAACATCTGCATGTTGCGGTGGTCTCCCATGGGGCCAGTTCCCAGCATGATGGGCGCGCATTGGGCATCCAAAACCATGTTTCGGTTCAGTCGGACACCGTGGTGGAAAAGCCAGTCGAAAAGGCCAGTTTCTCTGGTGGTGGCCAGGGTTTGTTGAGTTTTTCGAATGCTGTCTAAATCGGTGACCAAGGGGTCAATCAACCACATCATGTGCCCCCCGTTCATGAGATACTGGTCGATCAGCAATTTGTCTCGGTCGCTGAAAGTGGAATCTGGCCCAGCCACCACCAAGGCATCATATTTGGGTTGCCTCCATGGCCGACCTTCTATGGTTTCGCATAGGGCATCTACAGAGCCATCAAGTTTCACGTCGACCACATCTGCAGTCTCGGATAGGGAGTTGGTGAAGTCAGCGGTTTCCACAGGCAGGAAACAACCGTGCCCTTGCAGGATTCCCACAACGGGTCTTCGGTTTCGCAATCCCATCCGGATGGCTTGTCCCAAGTTGAATTCCACCTGCGTGATGGCATTTTGGACCATGACTTCGTCGGGGTCCATGTTTTCGGAACGCAGAAATTGCACGGGGTAATCCACCCCTTTTACGGTCACCACAGCACAGGGCCACACGTTTTGAAAGGTGGTTGCGCCCCCTTCCCTGTGCGCAATCCTGGTGAACCTGAGCCCCTGTTCGTACAAGGCCAACTCGGTTTCGCCGATGGTTTTGTCATCGCCGGACCCTGTCACATCGATGAATTGCCACCTGACTTTGCCATTGCTTTTGCGGGCAAAGGTTCTCAGCTTTGATTTGACTTCGTCTCCAAGCCGTCGGTAGCGAGCTGGAAAGTCTCCTTCGAGGTAGCATTTGACCAAAACGTCGTCTTCGCCCCCGGAGAGCTCAGAGAGCATGTCGTTGGTGGCTGAAGAGAGACTGTGCCTTTGGTCTTCAGTAACATCCAAACGAAGCGGCCATTGTGCCAAAAGCCCAAGGATGACCAAGGCCAATGCTGCACTCCTCCACCCTTTTCCATGGGCCCCTTGAATCCAGTCCATGGTCTTCATGCGCGTCCAGGTTGAATGTGACGCATGGCGATGGCCAAAGCGACAAAGGTGTATGCGATGAACCAGGCCACATCAGAAATGATGACCACCCCTGTTCCAATGGAGCGGAAGTGTGTTTCCATGCCAAACCATTGAACGATGTGGTCACCGGCTCCAAAAAGAGAATAGGACCCCAACGCAGATGGGCCGTAATACATCAACATGCAGACCAGTGCAGAGGATAAAAAGGCCACCACTTGATTGTCGGTTCGCGCTGAGGTGGCCATGCCTGTGGCAACAAAGGCTGCGCCGAGCAACAGAAGCCCCAAATAGCCAGCCAACACTGATCCATCGTCGATGTTGCCCACAGGATTACCGAGCTGATGGAGCACGAAGTACCCGGCCAAAGTCGGAACCAATGCTGCGGCCACCAGGGTGGTTCCGGCCAAAAACTTGGCCCACACAATTCGATGAGGATCCAATGGGTGTGTGAGCAGGAGCTCGAGCGTTCCATTTTTTCGTTCCTCGGCAATGCTCCGCATGGTAATGGCTGGAATGAGGAAGAGAAAAACCCAGGGGGTGAACAAGAAGAAACTGGTCAATTCTGCGACCCCAGTCTCCAGCAAATTCCACTGGCCTGGGAAGACCCAGTGGAAGAGTCCGCTCACCAAAAGAAAAACGGCGATCACCACCGCCCCAATCACAGAAGAGAGGAATGCCCGCAGTTCCTTTTTGTACAATGCTGTCATGAATGCAGTCCGAAATTAGGAAGCCCAGAGCAGCCGATGGCTTTTTGCAATGGCTGGATCAGCAAAGAGCGATTTTGTTGCAGGCCAAACTTGAGAAAAAAGGCCGCTTTTGCGATAGGCATCGAGGTCTTGTTGACTGTCCCAAACACTCACAGTGCTCAGTTTTTCTGGATGTTCATGGGATTGAATGAGTTGCACCGAATGGCATCCAGGCTGGCTTACAATGGCTTCGCGGTGTTGTGCGAAAAGTTCCAAAAAGGCTTCGACCATGTTCGGGCGGAAAGACATGTGAACGGTTCTCAGAATCATGGGGGTCAAATCAGGCTGCCTGCTTTTGGAGCGGCTTCGAACTCAATGCGAACGGTGGCGTTTTCCTTGAGCCCAAACAATTGGCTTGCCCCGCCTCCACTGCCGTTGGCACCATGTCGAATGGCAATTTCTAAGAGGCCCATGTGGTTGAACAGCGCCACGCGCTCTCCACTGGGTACTTCTGAATAAGAGGTGTGAATTCTGGTCACGTCCATCCGACTTGCGCGAAGTGGAATTCGAAAAGGTCGGTCCCGGCCCACGTCTTTGAATGTGCGTTCATCGATGTTGGTGATGAGGTTGCCGTAGTGGTCGATGTGAATGACTGTGCCTTGAACGTAGTCGGCTCCGATCAAAGGCCGTTGCCATTCACTTTCCTCCCAACCGGCGGAAGGCCTTCCTATGACGGCGGGCACTCCCCC
>CALKHD010000063.1 GCA_938092195.1 uncultured Flavobacteriales bacterium
CCTTTTTTGAGTCTGTAAGGAAGGGAGGCTCACTCTGCCACTTCTGCATCCTCAGCCGATGGCGCAGCTGGCGTGCACGCGGCTTCCAATCCACCTGCGTCGTAGAAGCCGCCTTCTTGGTTGATTTTGCCCGCTTCGTCAAAGTTCCAATAGTGGTACGCCCTCAAATTGGCCACGTGACCGTTGGCCTTGGAGGTGGCTGTCCAAGTCAAGTAAGCCCGGACGCTTCCGTCTGCGGCCAGACTCAGGGTGTCCACCCCTGGTAGCCATACTTCACGCGTTGTAGCAATGCCTTCAAATGCTTCATGGTGACCTGCAAATGCCTTGGCTCCTTCTGCAGCGGTCATTTTGGTGGACCCATAAGGGGCGTCCCAAATCTCTGCGTCTTCTGTGTGGAGCGACATCCAAGTGTCATAATCTGCGTCAATGTGGGCTTGTGTTGCCGCTTTGGCTGTGGCCAAGTTGGCTTTGTAGTTGTCAGAAACACCGGAAGTGGGCGCCTGACT
This sequence comes from uncultured Flavobacteriales bacterium, assembly GCA_938092195.1. GTDB lineage: Bacteria > Bacteroidota > Bacteroidia > Flavobacteriales_D > Sanyastnellaceae > UBA8752. The sequence continues at coordinate 507 of CALKHD010000063.1, forward strand.
GCAGCTGGCAAGCAAAGCCAATGCGAAAAATGGGAGGGTCCTCATGTTTGGAAAGGTTAGTGTTGTAGCAATCTATTTCCTGTGTTTCGCTGTTGAACATGGCTTTGTCCAACTTCCAAACATTCCTTGAGCAAGAAGCTCAGCCCGACTTGAGTGAGAAGCTTGGCCTGCCTTTGCTTCACAACTCCTTGCACAAAGGCAGAAGCTGTTGTTGAATGGGCCTGCCACATGCACTTGGCAAGCAGGGCCTTACTTGCACGCTGAATGACTAGTTGGTTGACACCCTCAACAAATGCCCGGGGCCATTGGGTCCTGTGGTGCTGTGCTCTTTTTTCATTGGGAAGCAGCTGCAATGCGGGCTCAGAGAATGGAGCTGCAGAGCTGCCGGCCTCCATGGTGTGGATTGTGTGCGAGGACCAAGGGCTGTTCTTTCCAGAGTATGGCGATTCAACCGTGGCCATGCCCGCCATCGCAGCGTTGGCGGCAGAGGGGACGGTGTTCGACCACATGTTTGCAGTATCCCCGGTGTGTGCCCCTTCGCGCAGCAGCATCCTCACAGGCATGATGCCCACGGCCATGGGGACCCAACACATGAGGGCCTATGGCAAAGCCAATAGGGCCAATCCCCACTCTGGCCTGCCATTTTATTCCGCGCCTGCGCCCGATGGGGTCAGGGCCTTCACCGAATACCTGCGCCAAAGCAGGGTGTATTGCACCAACCGCTCCAAGGAAGACTACAATTTTGAGACGCCTCCCTTGGCTTGGGACGACTCCTCTCCCACTGCGCATTGGCGCAACAGGCCAGAAGGCACGCCCTTCTTTTCTGTATTCAATCTGTTTGCCTGCCATGAATCTCAAGTCTGGGCCCGTTCTGAGCGCCCGTGTCCCGTGACGGCCGACAAGGTCCAGGTGCCCCCCATTCTGCCAGACGACCCGGCAGTGCGCGCCGACCTGGCCACCAATTACTGCAACCTCATGACGGTGGACAGCATGGTGGCCGCGCTTGTGGCTGAGCTCAAAGCGGACGGGCTCTATGACCAAACCACCATTGTGTTTACCAGCGATCACGGCGGCCCGTTTCCCGGCTTCAAGCGGTCGGTGAGCGATGCAGGGCTTCATGTGCCCTTTGTGGTGAAGTGGTCCAAGGACATGGCCTCGGATCCCCGTCACCAAGGGCTTTTTTCCTTTCTCGACTTGGCCCCCATGGCCCTGGCGCATTTTGGAATCGAGGTCCCCTCGGCACTGTCAGGCATGCCGATCACCCCAGAATCAACGGGCCATGCCGCCGTCTTTGGAGCTGGTGACCGCTTTGATTCCGAGCTTCACCGCAAGCGCAGCATCCGCACTGAGCGTTGGCGGCTCACGCACCACCAACTCCAAACCCCGGAGTTAAGCACCGGGATTGCGTTCCGCAATCAAATGGCAACAATGAAGGCCATGGCCGCCCAATTTGAGATTCAAAACGGAGGGGCCAATGCCAGCCCTTCGGCCACGGAGGCGGAATGGCAACTGTTCGATGTGTTGGCCGACCCGTGGTGCACCCAAAACAAGTCGGCTGAAGTGGGGTGTCAACCCACATTGGATAGCCTACGAGGCTTGCTGAACCAAGAATTCGCCGTGCGAGACTGGGGCCAATGGGACGAGGCAGAGATGGTAAAACACTTCTCTGCTACCGTCTCCGCGGCTCCTTTGGGAGAGGCGGACTTGACACAGACTGAACAGGGATGGCAGCTGTCCCACCCCAATGCCCATGTCTCTTTGGGCTGGCGCTGCGCAGACCCCAACGCCCCCTCTTGGAACGTCGCGACCATTCCGAGCGATCTCGGCTGCGATACATTGGAAACCATGGCCCACCGCATAGGTTGGCCTCCGGCAATGGGCAGGAGTGCATTGCGTTGACCCGCATGTGCCAGCGCCATGGTGCGCAATTGGACTCAGCTTCAGTGCACCACCAACCGCTCTCTCCACCCCCATTCCCCGACCTGAACCACATAGAGCCCATTGGTCAGGCTGCTCAAGTCCAAGGTCGCCTTGGGGCCTTGTGCTTCCTGAACCATCACCTCTCGCCCTTGGCCATCAAAAACGCGGGCTTGCCAGCTCGATCCTAAAGCACGGTCACAGGCCAGGGTGACACGGCTGTCCGAGGTCGGATTGGGATACATCTGAACCAACCGCGAGGCTTGCTCCGTGATGTCGCTGGTGTAGTCGTATTGGCCGCATTGATTCGGATAGGAATCGCAGATCCAAGATGACAACGCGCCGGCCACGGTCGACAGCGTCAGGTCGTAGTTGGCTTCATTGCCGAGGTGGGCAACATGGCCTCCTCCCTCAATTGAAGCGAAGCAATGGGTCAGTCCAATGTCCTCTGCGTGGTCGTGAATGGAGGCGCTACCGTCCACTTCAATCACCGGGAATCCGAGCAGGGAAACCATGTCCGTTCCATAAGGCACCGTGCCATCTGCGTTGCCGTGCACAGACACCAGCGGCACGTCTCCCGGGGCAATCCAATCGGCATCGCGCAACGCCCCACAAATGTTGAAGACACCTGCCACATCGGAGGAGTATCCTGGGTTGCCTGAATCGCCTTCCAATCCGCCACCCATACCCGGCTGGCTCTCGTCAATGTTGTTTGGAATCTCAGAGTCTTGGTCCACATAGGCGTGATGCAGCGCAACGAAACCTCCAGCCGATACTCCGCCTATGAAAATGCGGTCGACATCGATTCCCCAAGGGTTGCCTTCCTCTTCCACCGATTTGCGGAAATACCTCACCGCAGCGCGGCTGTCATGCACCCCGCGCCACACGGCTTGGACGAGTTCGTTCTCGAGGTCAAATGAAGGCGCAATGCCCAGTCGGTATGAAATGCTGGCCACGGCATAACCCATGCGCGCGAAATCCTCGCACAGGGGCACCACCTCCATGCCATCGTTGGACCCCGCCAGGAAAAAACCCCCGTGGGCCATGATCAGCAAAGGGCGCTCGGCTTCTGCATTGCCCACGGCTTCATAAAAGTCAAACATTAACTCTGTGTCGACCCCCAAAGCACTCAAATTGCTGCCATACACATGGTCCTCGGAAACGGAGACATTGTCAAAAGCCGAAGTGTATCGGTAGCGCTCACCATCGCAGTCGGACTGCGCATGGACAGAAAATGTGCCCGCAAGCAGGGCCGCGAGGACAGTCAAAATTCGATGCGTCATGTGGTCGATCAGCTTCTCTAGGTTCAAGGTTGTTTGTCCAAAGCCCGCAGCTCATGCAGCACGTATTTGGCCATGGTGCTGGGATCTGCGTTTTCGCCATGGGCGGTCCACAGTGCTGCCCCCGTTGATGTGCTTACCAGCTTGACATCGGCGATGGTTTTGTTCGAACGACACCCCAATGTGCCAAACAACATGGCTTCGGCCCCCAGCAGCCTGCCTGCCTCAATGAGATCGGAATCTTCAAACGCCTCCTCTGCCATGTTTTTGGTTTGCTCCTCAATCAAATGGTCCATCTCTTGTCGGTCCACCAATGTGTATTGGCCCAACAGTTCTGCACCCAGTCGCTCGATCCATTGTTTGCTGGGCATCCTTTGGCAATCAAAGCCTGACTCGCCAACGGCTGCGATGGTTTTGGCCGACTTGGGCGCGGGGCCCAGGTTTACGTCGAGCTCGTAATGGGCTCCATTTTTAATCCTCCGTACCAATTCATACACGATGTCAGAAGGACAGCGACCTGCCAAGCTGGGTTGGTCAAAACGCACAGAACACATGGTCTCACCCGTCTCTTGATCATTGATCGCCGCCCTCAATTCAGTGGCCGTGGAACCGCATCGAATGGAATTGCGATAGGTGTAATTGAAGGAGAATGTATACACCTGTGGTGGCGTCCAAGGGCCTTCCTTGGATACGGGGCGCTGTGGTGCTTCTGCTTCCGGATTGAGCGCAATCTTCTTTCCGGGCAAGGCCACCAACACGCTTTGTTTGACCCCTTCTCGAATTCCTTCATAAACCCCATCATTGATGCCTGACTCCCTGAGGTAGCGCACCAACTTTTTCTCCTTCATGGGGAGTATGGTGGGGTCCACCTTGAGCGCGTTGGTCAAGAGCTGATGGATGTCGACCAAAACATCCCGTTCATCCGTCTCGACTGCAGGAGGCTCCATGAACCTGGCAGCCTGTTGATGGGTCACCACATTGAACCCTGCCCGCTCGAACTCGCTCCAGAATTTAGAGGCGAAACCGCACTGGTCTCCTTGCAAGTTCATGGCCAAGTAATCCGGAGTTCTGAACGGATTCGGAACATCTACCCTGTAGGTTTGGGCGCCCATGGCAGGCGCAAACACAACAGCGCAAATCAAAATTAAGATCGGCTTCATGCCCGGAAGATAGGAGGCGCTGCCAAGTGTTGGCTTAAAAACCAAAAGTCCCCCAGCCGTTGGGGCT
>CALKHD010000064.1 GCA_938092195.1 uncultured Flavobacteriales bacterium
TGGAGAGTGAGCCGGTCTCCTTTGTTGGTTTGGAAGAGGCACTGGTGTCTGAGGATTGGCAGGTTTGGCCCAACCCGTTCGTTCATGGAATTGAATGGCAAGTGCAGACCCGTTGGTTGGGGGGAGAAGCGGTGTTGCGTGACGCCTCGGGTCGGATTGTGGCCAGGCATGCCATGGTCAGCAACCGCTGCACATGGGACCTAAGCTCAATTCCCGCTGGTCCTTATCTGTTGCACTTGACGGATGTGAACGGGGGAATTTCATCTGTCCAACGCCTCCTTAAAAACTAATGCTCATTCAAACCTTGGGCTTTTTCGTCCGTTTTTTGGACATGATGGGACTCCGTAAGTGGTTGTTGGTCGCGACGACCTTGGGTTCTATGTCCATGGCTTTTGGGCAATCTCTTTCCAGTGCAGATGATCTGAACCTAGTCCAATCTTGGTCACAACAACCCAATGGTTGGAGTTACCCATTGGCGGTTTCGGTGCCGTCGATGCCCTCCCCATCGGACGGATTTCCTGTGGGCATCATACTCCATGGCAACGGCGGGAATGGAGCTCAAATGCTGAATTTGGGTGGCGATTTGCTGTCGAATCACATTCTGATTGCGCCCACAGGCTACCTCAATTCTTGGAATTTGTGCGGAGAAAACAGCGAGGCCCCAGACATCGCCATGCTAGAGGACCTCATTTCGCAATTGTCTGCTTTTGACAATGTGGATGATGGGCACATTCGGTTGATCGGATCGTCCAATGGCGCAGGGTTGGTGAACCAGGCCTTCATAGAATTGGGTCACCCAGGGTTGGATGCTTTTGTGGCCATCGTTTCACAAATGAACGAGCCCCAATACCACAATGGCGCATTTTACCGGCCCAATGGGGCGACCGATGCACCTGTCCCTTTTTGTGGTTACAATGAGGAGGTAGAGCCCGCCCAAGGGCGCAGGTACCTTTCCATCTGCAACGACAATGATGCGGTCATTCCTTATGATGGAGGACCTGCCGTGGGCAATGTCTTTCTGCCGGCGGAGGTGGCCATTCATCAAGTGGCGGTGCAGCAAGGTCACTTGGGGCCGCAGGCCTTGGGGGTGCCCGATGACGCGCTCGACTTGAGCGTGTTCAGTTACTTGGACGGGGATGTAGTGCTGTTGCGCGGCAGTGCAGGACATGGCACCAATGCAGCTCAAATTGAATTCGCTGCTGAATTTCTTGCGCTGGATGTCCCTCCGGCATTGGATTGTCCCGAGGACTTGGACTTGGACGGCTTGGTCTCAGTGGGAGACGTATTGATTTTGTTGGGTGAATTCGGGTGTGTCGTGAATTGCGGCCCTGCTGATTTAAATGCCGATGGATTGGTGGGTGTCACCGATGTGCTCGCCATGCTCAATGTGTTTGGTGCGCCTTGTGCTGCTGATGAATCCATTCCTCAGGTGACTTCCAATGCGACGTTTGAAGTGGAGGTAGAGTCTGGAATCATGTATGCTGAAGGGCTGAGTCACGACAGTTTGAACAGCGTGTCGGCTGAGGTGATGCCGTTGCTTTTGGATGCCTATGTCCCTCTGGGTGCAGGGTCTAACCGGCCTGCGCTTGTCTTGATCCATGGGGGAGGTTTTGTTGGCGGCTCACGGGCTTATTCGAACATGGTCAACTTGGCCCAGTATTATTCCAGTCGGGGTTGGGTCGTTTTTTCCATCGATTACCGACTGGTCGGTGACCTGGGTACTGTACCTGAGGCATGGGTGGACAGTTTGGCGGGCTTGTCCATCGACCCGGGAACACTGTCCCAATCGCTGGCGATTTATCCGGCACATCGGGATGCGAAAGCTGCTTTGCGCTGGGTGGCGGCCCATGCGGAGGAGTACAACATCAACCTCGATTACCTCACCGTCGGTGGGGCGTCTGCAGGAGCCATTACCGCTATCGGTGTTGGCGTCACAGAGCCCGAAGATTTCACTGCTGAGTTAACGGTGGAGGAGGACCCAACGCTGACCTCGACGCACCTTGGTGTGGACTTTGAGGTGCGTGCCATCCTCGATTTCTGGGGCTCTCGGATTTCCGTGAGCATTCTGGAAGGCACCTACGGTCTGGATCGGTTCGACCCCTCAGATCCGCCGTTGTGCATCATTCACGGGACGGAGGATGTCACGGTCCCCTTCTTCAATGCTCTGGTCCTCGAATCCACTTACTTGGGAACCGGAGTTCCCTATGTGTTGCATCCGCTAGAAGGAGCAGGCCACGGGCCATGGGGTGCCAGCTTGGACGGTCAAAACCTGTTTGAATTGTCGTTCGACTTTGTGGTCCAACAACAAGGGTTGAATGTTCAGGACTAATGGGTTGGGGGCTTTCCGGAGTGATTTGGTCGGGAGATACGTTGTATCGGACAGGGGAGGTCACCGATTGGGTGCTCTATTCGTTGCCCGACTGAGTTAAGTTCGCGTCATGCCTTCTGGATTCTTTGCTTTCTTGGATGACCTCGCTGCGATCATGGATGACGTGGCTGTGATGACCAAGGTGGCGGGGAAGAAGACGGCGGGTCTTTTGGGAGACGACCTGGCCGTGAATGCAGAAAAAGCCATCGGATTTGAAGCCTCCAGAGAGCTGCCTGTTTTGTGGTCCATCACCAAAGGGTCGTTCCTCAACAAAGTCCTCATTTTGCCACTGGCATTTTTGCTTCAAGCATTGGCGCCATGGGCGATAGAGCCTGTGTTGATTCTGGGCGGGATTTATCTGGCTTTTGAGGGGGTCGAAAAAGTGATTCATGCTGCGGGGTCACATCAAAAGAAGGCACATGCAGCAGAGCGTCCAGATGAACGGGCGCGCATTCGCTCGGCCATCCTGGTGGACTTCATTTTGTCGGTCGAAATCGTGATCATCACTTTGGGAACGGTTTCAGAGGCAGATCCAACGGTGCAAGTGGTCACTGTTTCGATCATTGCCCTGCTGGCCACCATCGGGGTCTACGGTTTGGTGGCGCTCATTGTGCGAATGGACGATGCTGGATTGGAATTGATGAAGCGCAATTCCCGTTTTTCACAGCGGTTTGGGCAAGGCTTGATTCAGGGTCTGCCATGGATCATTCGAATCTTGAATGTGGTCGGTACCGTGGCGTTGTTTTTGGTGTCCGGCGGCATTTTTCATCA
>CALKHD010000065.1 GCA_938092195.1 uncultured Flavobacteriales bacterium
GAAGGTGCGCCCTCACTGCCTTGGAGCGTGATTGACTCAGCGCCATGTTGTCTGTGTCGCTGCCAACGTTGTCGGTGTGTCCACCGATTTCCACCATCATGTCGGTCTCCATCAGGTATTCGGCAAACAGGTCCAGAAGCAACAGGCTGGTTCTGTCGATGGTCGCAGATCCCGTGCTGTAATGGATGTCTTGGATCTCGAATGCGGCGTTTTTTTCCTGGGCAGACCGCAGGGTTAAATCTGCGGTGACCAAGGCTGGCTGAGCCTTTTCTTGGTCGATTACCAAGCCTGCACTGAAAGCTGCGTCCTTGGCTTTGGCCACCAACAAAACATCCTCAGAGGTCGATAAGTCTACAATGGCGGCAAACGCGCCGTCATCTCCCAAATCGATGGCTTGAGCGCGCTTGCTTTGGGCGTATCGAAGCTCCAGTCCTATGGGGGACTGGCTCAATTCATCGCTGATGCTCAATTGTCCTTTGACCACCACAGAAGCCTTGGGCCGGAGTTCTTGGGGCAATGTCCAAGTCAATATATCCAACCCGTTGGTTCCCGGCCTGCGGCTGGCAAAATAGGCGGTGGTCCCGTCCGAGGAAATCACCAGTCCGTGCTCGTCTCCACTGGTGTTCAAGGGGGTACCCAGGTTCACGGGGTCAGACCAAGCGCCCGCGTCAAATGGAGAAGCAGCACTGTCCAATTTGCTCATCCAGATGTCATAACCGCCGCCGCCAGGTTCGCGGTTGGAGGCGAAATAAAGCGTTCTTCCGTCTGGGTGCAGAAATGGGGCTTTGTCGCTGTAGGGGCCATTGATGGGGGCTGGCAGCTTTTCTGGTGTGTTCCATTCTGCGCCATTCGAAAATTGGGAAGCCAGAATGTCGATGGAGGGGTCTCCATTTGCATTGGGGGTGGTTCCGGGTCGAACAGCAGAGAAAAACAAGGTTTGTCCATCGGGGCTGATGGCGGGCTGTGATTCCCATCCATCTGGAGTGTTGAGGGCGTCGAGGGACTTGGGATCACTCCACAAATACACGCGTTCGTCCCCAGTGTCTTCCAAAAGTTCATAGCGCGTGGAGTACAAATCAATGTTCTCGGAATTTTCGCTGTTTGGAGTTTTGATGGCCAGGTACAACGAGCGATTGTCTATGGAGATGGAGGCGCCACCATAGCCGGCACCGGTGTTGAAGGGAGATTCCAAGGATTCTCCTGAATTGAAGAGGGCAGAAGGGCCATCGCGCTTGGCCCATGTAAAAGACTCGTAGGGCTGGCTGACCAGGTCTCCTTTGGACTTTCGCTCTCCTGCACGGGTGAAAAACAGCAGGGTGCCGTCGGCCGACAACGCGGGCAGGTATTCGGCGTCTCGGGTGGACACTTCGGTGAGTACGGCAGGGGGTGGTGCGTCAGAATGGGCGTTGTATTGCCTCAAGAAAGTCAACTCAGGCAGGGCTTCTTCCACCTGTGGAACGCGCTTGAGGCCCCTTGGAGACAAGGGGCGTCCCGTGAAATGTTGCCAGCGCAAGAATCGATCGAACCAACGGAGGGCGTCCTCATAACGGTCTTCGGCATAGGCGATGGAGCCCAGGGTGTAGGGCACTTCCTCAGCATACGCGTTGCACGCATCGTGAACGCTCCTGAGCTGGTCCTTGGCCGCAGAGAATGGACTTCTGTCTTGCCTTGCTTTTCGGTATTCCAGCAAGCCCAATTGAAACAGGGCCTCCACGCATGTGTCGTCTTCATCCAGGGCGTTCTCGAGGTAGCCCCGGCGCTTATCGGCATCGTACTTGCTTTTGTTGACCCCTTTTTCAATCCACTTGGCGGCTTTTTCAGAAGGTGGGTCGGTGCAAGGATCCTCTTGTGCAAGTCCCCCAGAGGCCAGGCAAACGAAGACCGCCAGAATGGACCATCGATTCAAAGACAACGCGGGCATGTTCAGGCTTCGGGGATCTCGAGTTCGCCTTCGCTGTGGGCAATGAGGGTGGACACGGCGCCGTCGCCTGTCACATTCACCACCGTTCTGCACATATCCAGGATGCGGTCAACAGGAAAAATCAAGGCGATCCAAGCGGGATTGAGTCCGACGCTTTCCAGAACAATGATCATGAGGACCAATCCGGCACTCGGGACTGCGGCTGCGCCGATCGAGGCCAAGGTCGCCGTAATCACAATCACGGCTTGTTGTCCAAGGCTCAAGTCGACCATGTGAAACTGGGCGAGGGAGACCACTGCAACTGCCTGATAAAGAGAGGTTCCGTCCATATTTACGGTGGCTCCGATGGGGAGGACGAAACTGGTGGTTCTTTCCGAAACGCCAATGCGGTTCTTCACGCAATCCATGGTGACCGGCAGGGTCGCCACTGAACTCGAGGTGGAAAAGGCGGTGATTTGAGCATCACGCATGCCCTTCATGAACCGGCGATATCCAAGCTTGCGAATGAGCAATCCCACCAAAGAAGGGTAGAAAATGAACACCATAAAGGCCAAGCCCAGCACCACAACCAAGCTGTATTGGAGCAGGTATTCCAAGAGTTGGAGGAACATCTCCGGATCGCTGCCCGCGGCATTCACGATTTGGCCTGCCATGAGGGCAAAAACGAAGAGAGGCATGGCCTTCATGACAATCCAAACCATTTGAACAAACACCTCGTTGAGGGACTCAATCGCTCGGATGAGCGGTCCAGATTTGTCTTTTGGCATGCCTACCAAAACCACGCCGAAGAACACAGCGAAGAAGATGATTTGAAGCATGGACATGTCGGCCAACGCTTGAAAGATGTTGGTGGGCACAACGTCCACAAGGGGTTGCAGAGGACCGCTGGATTTGGTGCGTTCGGCCTTGGTCAGTTTGTCGGTGACCCAGTCGTTCATGTCAACTGTCTCGGCGGAGATTTCGGCGACTTTGGCGGACAGGGCAGGGTCGTCGACCAGCGAGATGTCATCCAAGACCTCAATGCCATTGGCGTCGCGCCACAATTCATAGCGAATGCGGTTGGATTCAAGGAGGTCTTCAGAGACTTGAGATCCAGGCTTGAAGAGGTTCACCAGCACCAATCCAACAATCACCGCCATCATGGTGGTGAGCACATAGGTGACCACGGTTTTGACCCCCAGTCGTCCGAGTTTAGACGGGTCGCCCAAGCTGGATACACCTGAAATTATGCTAAAGAGTACAAGTGGTACTGCAATGAGCTTCAGTATGTTAATGAATATGTCACCGAACGGCTTGATGTAGTCGATGGTGAAGTCATTCCATCCAAAAGTGATGGACAACCAGGCGTAGATGATGCCGATTGCAAGGCCGATGAGGACTTGCCAGTGTAGGGCGAGGCGCATGGGGAGGGGGTGTTCAATCCGTTCTTGGCGCAAGCTACCAATTCAAAGCCGCGCGGAACGTTGTCGAAGTGCGTGATCGGCCAGAACCAAAAGAACCATGGACTCCACCAAGGGAACGGCCCGTGGCAAAACGCAGGGGTCGTGCCTTCCTTTTCCTTTGACTTGTGTCGGTTCACCTTCTTGGTTGACCGTGTTTTGGCTTTGGGCAATGGTGGCCACTGGCTTAAAAGCAATGCGGAGAACGATGTTCTCTCCGTTGCTGATGCCTCCTTGAATCCCGCCTGAGTGGTTGGTTTCGGTGTGGATGCCATTGGCTCCGGCCGAGAATGCGTCGTTGTGTTCCGAGCCTTTGAGCAAGGTTCCGCTGAAACCGCTGCCCAACTCCAGGCCTTTGACGGCCGGCAAGCTCCACAGGGCTTTGGCCAAATCGGCATGAAGCTTGTCAAAAACAGGCTCTCCCCAACCAGCGGGGACATGGCGTGCCACCACAACAATGCTTCCGCCCACAGTGTCTCCCGATTTTCGGACTTCTTCAATCCGGGATTTCATCCGGAATGCAACCTCTGGATCCGGACACCTGACGGGCGATGAATCCACGAATTCACGGTCATAAAAAGCCGGTGGGCTGGGCATTCCGATGTCTTGGACCCGCTCCACATAAGCGCTCACTTCAGGGTGTTGTCCAGAAGAAGTTTGAAACTGCTCCAGCATTTGCCGGGCGATGGCACCGCCCACCACGCGAGACACGGTTTCTCTGGCGCTGGCCCGTCCGCCCCCCCTGTGATCACGGAATCCATATTTCGCATCGTACGTATAGTCCGCGTGGCTCGGGCGATAGCGGTCTTTGAGGTGGTTGTAGTCCTCACTTTTGGCGTCGGCGTTGGGGACGCTGAAGCCAATGGGACCACCGGTGGTCTTGCCCTCGAAGATGCCAGAAAGAAAGACAACCTCGTCGCTCTCCTTTCGTTGGGTGGTCAAATTGGATTGACCTGGACGCCTTCTGTCAAGTTCTTTCTGCAGCCGCTCCAGGTCAAGCTTGAGGCCTGCAGGTGCGCCGTCGAGCACTCCGCCCATGGCTGGGCCATGGGATTCGCCAAACGTGGTCAGTTTGAAGGTGGAACCAAAGGAGTTGCCGGGCATGGTGCAAAGGTACGCGGGGCACTTGGGACCAATGTGCGACCTTAGGTCCATGGAATCTGGATTTGCACAAGGTCGATTGCTCATCAAGGACATTGGTCACTTGGTGGGGTTCGGCTCCAAGCCCATAGACAGGCTTTCTGGCAGCGATATGAGGTCGCTTCCGGTCATTCAAAACGCGTGGTTGGCCATTGAAGATGGTCGGGTCATGGATGGTGGCAGCATGGAAGATTTTCCAGGGATTGCGGACTGGTCTCAATTGGAAGTGATGGATGCGTCCGGAAAATTGGTGATGCCCGCATGGGTGGACAGCCACACCCATTTGGTTCATGCGGCCTCTCGAGAGGGAGAGTTTGTGGACCGGATTCGGGGGTTGAGCTACCAAGAAATCGCGGATAATGGGGGAGGAATTCTGAACAGCGCCAAGGCCTTGGGGCAGATGTCGGAGGACGACTTGTTCGAGGTTTCGTTGGAGAGGATGGAACGCCTGATGCGCATGGGGACAGGCGCCATTGAAATCAAGTCGGGGTATGGCCTGGACCTGGAATCTGAGTTGAAGATGCTCAGGGTGGGAAGAAGGCTTGGGGCATTGGATCGCATTCCAGTGAAGACCACATTCTTGGGGTGTCATGCTGTGCCTCCACTCTGGGACAATGCCATGTCCTACACACGACACATGGCCAATGAAGTTCTTCCCGCAGTTTTGGAAGAAGGACTGGCGGATCACG
>CALKHD010000066.1 GCA_938092195.1 uncultured Flavobacteriales bacterium
GACTCATCCCGAGTTCAATGTTGTGTCTCCTCCTGACACAGATGGACCCATCATCACGGCAACCGCTCCAGCAGATGTGACGCTGTATGGTTGCCATGATGATTTGACCTTCTCAGAAGGCGCCATGGGCAAGCCCACTTATTCTGTCTACGATGATTGTGGGTCAGCGGTGGTGACCAAAACCTACTCTGACTCTTTCGCTTACTGCGCGGAAGCTGATGATGCCACGCCTGAAGGCGGTTTGGTCATTACGAGAACGTTTACAATCGAGGCGGAAGATTGCTATGAGAACACCACTACGGTGACTCTGATCCAAACCATCACGGTGATCGACAACAACCTTCCAGCATTCGTAGAAGCACTCCCTGGCGATACAACAGTTGACTGCGCTTCTGTTCCTTCAGCTCCAGTATTGACGGCGACCGATACTTGTGACTCTGATGTGAGCGTGAGCTACACGGAATTGGCGACGAATGATTGTTCTGGCATCACACGTACATGGGTGGCAGTGGACGATTGCGGCAACAGCGTCACCCACACTCAAAACATCACGGTAACGGACAACACCGATCCTGTGATCACGGGCACCCCATCTGACATTTCTTTAGACAATGATGCCGGAGTTTGTGGCGCTGAGGTGACTTGGACGGCTCCAACAGCAACGGACAATTGCGCGCTCAAAAGCCTGGAATCCGATCATGCTTCGGGAGACACGTTCCCTGTGGGCACCACTTTGGTGACCTATACAGCCACGGACAGCTGTGGCAATACTGCCACCACTTCATTTAATGTGGTGATTACCGACGCCGAGGACCCAGTTTTGGTTGGCGTTCCCTCTGACATCGCTCAAGGGAATGACTTGGATTCTTGCGGTGCCATTGTGACTTGGACGCTCCCCACGAGCTCTGACAATTGCACAGGCGACACGTTGGTCGGTTCTCATGCTCCTGGCGACTACTTCGCTTTGGGACAAACCACGGTGACCTACACAGCTACGGACTCTGTCGGAAATGACACAACCTCCACTTTCGTGGTGACCATTTCAGACGAGCAAAAGCCAGCCATTGATGGTCTGCCTTCTGACATTTCAGTTTTGGCTGGAGCTGACTCTTGCGGAACTGTGGTCAATTGGACCGCTCCCACGAGCACGGACAACTGCTCTGTCACCAGCTTTGCTCCATCATCTCCGTCCGGAAGCGTTTTCGCTGTTGGCACTCACACCATCAGCTATACAGCATCTGACGCAGCAGGAAATGACAGCACTGCCTCATTCGACATCACGGTCGCTGACGTCGAAAATCCGGTGATTTCAGACATGCCGGAGGACATTACAATCACGGCTGAGGTGGATTCTTGCAGTGCGATTGTGACCTGGCAAGCCGCTACTGCAGACGACAATTGCGATATGCAATCGTTGATCTCTGATTACAATTCAGGAGATCGGTTCCCAGTGGGGTCAACATTGGTGACGTACACAGCTTTGGACATTCATGGGAATGACACCACAGCCACCTTCACCATCACTGTCACGGATGACCAAAGTCCTGCTTTGATTGGAATGCCTACTGATATCACCCAAACCATGGATGAAGATTCGTGCGGTGCAGTGGTGACTTGGACGCCTCCAACAGTGGATGAGAATTGCAGTCAAACTTTGACCGCGTCACACAATCCCGGGGACTACTTTGGTGCAGGCCCCACGACGGTGACCTACATCACATCTGACCCTTCAGGAGGAGCAGATACGGCCAGCTTCACCATCACCACCACCGATGATGAGTCACCTGAGATTCTAAACACGCCAGGAGACATGAACGTAAATTCAGATCCAGGGGTGTGCACGGCGGTCGTGAACTGGACGCCTCCAACGGCCTCTGACAACTGCGGTCAGACCTTAACCAGCAGCCACAACCCGGGCGAGACCTTTAACAGTGGAGCCACTGTGGTGAGCTTTGTTTCCGTGGATGCCGCGGGCAACCAAGACTCAACGGCATTCACCATTACGGTGTCCGACAACGAAAACCCTGTGCTCACGGCCATGGCCATGGACACGACTTCTGAATGTGCCGGTTTGACTGACACAACGGATCTTGACGCTTGGCTGGCCAACAACGGCGGAGCCACGGCCACAGACAATTGTGACAGCTTGGCTTGGTCCAACAACTACGCTGGAGACTGCACCGTTGAGGTGGGGGATTTCAACACCCACCAGCAAGGTGGTTGGGGCAGCCCCTCAGGCGGTGTTCACGACAACCTGAACAACAACTTTGACGCCATTTTCCCATCGGGTGTCACCGTGGGTTGCTCCGCAGGTTATGAGATTGTCTTCACCTCGGCAGACGCCATTGACACGTATTTGCCATGCACTGGAAATGCGGAGTCCTTGGTGATTTCTCACTCTGGCCCCAATCCAGAAGCGAGCTCAGACCCTTCTTGTTGGAACAATGCGCTGGTCAGCCAAATCCTGACTGCCAAGCTCAACGCTCAGTTTGACGCCAATTTGCCTGCATTCAGCAGTTCTGATTTGTTGTTGGGTGACTTGGTCGCGACCTCAGGTGTGTTCATGGGCATGTCTGCCAATGACATCATCGCTGTGGCAGATTCCATTGTGGGCGATTGCAGCACGAGCTACACCTTAAATGACATCCGGGCCGTTTTGAACGACTTCAACCGGAACTATGCGGGTGCTCAAGTAGACGAAGGATTGTTTGCTCCGGCTGCTTGTTTCTACGGGAACTGCGGTGGAACAGGTTCTGTAACCGTTACGTTTACCGCTACGGACGAGGCGGGCAACACCAGTTCGACGACGGCTTCATTCACTTCTGTGGATACCACGCCTCCAACCATCAGTGCCCAGGACTACACCTTGGCATTGGACAGCACGGGTGCGGCCACACTGACCGCAGCCAATGTAGACACGGGAACAGCAGATGCCTGTGGTTTCGATACCTTGACATTGAGCCAAACGGCCTTTGATTGCACCCACCTTGGAGAGGTCACTGTGACCCTCACTGCTCTGGATGACTGCGGGAACAGCTCCACTGAAGATGTGACCATTACCGTCACCGATACCATTGCACCCAACATTACTGCCAACGTTGTGGTCCCCCCTCAAGATTCGGATCCGAACGTGTGTACGGCAGTGGTGACGTGGACCGACCCCATCACATGGGACAATTGCGCAGGGGAGACCTTGTCATACTCTCACGCCTCGGGGTCCACATTTGATGTGGGCGTGACAACCGTGACCATCACGGTAACGGACGGCTCCTTGAATGCAGACAGCCTGACCTTCGATGTGACCGTTGAGGACAATCAAGTCCCGACCATCGCCGCCATGGCACAAGTGGATGCTGAAACCAGCGCCACAACATGCGATGCTGTGGTGACTTGGACCGATCCGGTGACCTCGGACAATTGTCCTGGAGACACCTTGACCTATTCACACGATCCGGGCAGTACGTTTGAGTTGGGCACAACTGAGGTTACCGCTTACGTCACGGATGCGTCACTCAATGTGGACAGTGTTCAGTTTGACGTTGTCGTTACAGACATGACCAAGCCCAACATCAATAACATGCCTGCCGACATCACACAGGCTGCAGGTGTTGACTCTTGTTCCGCCTTCGTCTCTTGGACGGCGCCAACAGCGACTGACAATTGTGACATTCAGTCATTGACGGTTTCTCCAACGGGCAACATTTTCCAATTGGGCGAGACGGTGGTGACCTACACAGCTTTGGATGTCAATGGAAATGACTCAGTTGCCACCTTCACCGTTACCATTGAGGACGAACAAAACCCAACCATTGCGTCTTTGCCAGACACGACGCTTTCTGTCGAGAGCAGCCTGTGTTCAGCCCAGTACACTTGGACGGATCCGGCAACGAGCGACAACTGTCCCGGAGAAGTCATCACTTCGACTCACACCTCAGGCGAAGCCTTTTCTGTGGGGTCAACCACAGTCACATTGACCGTCACAGATGGCGCTTCCAATAGTGACAGCACCAGTTTTGTGGTGACCGTTGTCGATGATGAAAATCCTGTCATTGCTCCCATGAGCGACACCACAGTGTACACGGCTCCTGGCTTGTGCACTCAGGTTGTCACATGGACACCACCTGCGGTTACCGACAACTGCGCGCTCGATACAATGACTTGTACTCATGTCTCGGGTTCGAGTTTTTCTGGGGCGGGCAGCGCGCAGACGACGATTACCTATACCGCGTTAGACTCTTCAGGCAATACCGCAACAGAAAGCTTCATCATTTTTGTGGTTGACGCAGAGGCGCCCGAGATCACTGCGGCTTCGGACAGCACTGTGGAGTGCGCTGAGGACAATTGGGTGGCGTTTTCCGCCTGGCGCGCCAATCATGGTGGAGCCACGGCTACAGATAACTGTTCCGGAGATTTGACATGGACCGATGACTATTTATCTGGAGAAGAGCCCACCTGGATTTGTGGAAGCACAACCGAAGTTGAGGTGACGTTCACCGTGACAGACGCCAAGCTCAACAGTTCTTCGACAACAGCCTCTTTCATCATTGAAGACACAACAGCCCCTGTTTTTGATCAAACCCTGCCGGGTGACACCACAGTGAATTGCGAGAGTGTTCCTGCCGCTGTTTCATTAACAGCTCAGGACGTGTGTAGTGGTGAGATCGCTGTGACTTATGTGCCAGATACGGTGCTTGGAACATGCCCTCATGAATACACAATCAATCGCACTTGGAGCACAGTGGACGATTGTGGGAATCCTGCAACGCATACTCAGGTGATCACGGTACAGGACACGGCTGCACCCATGATCACTGTTCAGGCCATGGATTCAATCATTCCATGTGACGGCACCGACCATTCGTCGGATTTCGCTTCATGGCGCGCTGCCTACGGCGGAGCAGAAGCGACGGAATCTTGTGGAGGCATTGCTTGGACAGAATCTTACGTGATGGGGTCAACCTGTGCTGGAGATTCAGCTCAAGTGACGTTCACTGCCACGGATGAGTGCGGCAATTTCTCCACCACAACAGCCGTCTGGAAGATGGAGGACGTGACCGCACCCGCTCTTGTAACACCAGCTGAAAACGACACTGTTGAATGCGATGGTGCAGGCAACGTTGCTGAAGTGATGGCTTGGCTTAGTGCCAATGCTGGGGCAACAGCTACGGAGGAGTGTTCCGGTTTGAAGTGGAGCAATGACTTCACGACCATGGGCATGTCGTGTGGAAATACGAGCGCAGTCCAAGTTGTGTTTACAGCCACAGACTCTTGTCAGAATACGTTGCAGACCAATGCGACTTTTGTGATCATAGATACCACGCCACCGAGCTTCGTTGAAGCCTTGCCTGCCGATGGGACGTTTGAGTGTGACGCAGTTCCGACAGCAGAGACGTTGACCGCCACGGACATCTGCGGAGGCAGCATGCCCGTTACCTTCAATCAGCAAAGGGTGGACAGCATTTGTCCCGATACATATCGATTGATGCGGACCTGGACGACGGCTGATTCATGTGGAAACACAACCAGCCATACCCAGAAGTTGATCATTGAGGACACAACTGCACCTTTGGTTGTAGGCAAGGATCATACGATTTACTTGGACAACAGTGGCTCCGCGACACTCGTGGCCGATAGCTTGGACAATGGGTCTTCGGACAACTGTTCAACGCCGTTCTTCTCGGCAGACAAGACCATGTTCAACTGCGGAGACTTGGGCGCCAATCCCGTCATCTTGACCGCAAGCGACTCCTGTCTCAACACCGCAACTGCGAATGTGGAGGTGACCGTAGTCGACACCATTTCTCCAATATTTGAGGATGAAGTTGGCAATCTCACACTGGCGCAGGACACAACTGTGGAGTGCGATGGGACAGACTACACCTCAGATTTGAACAATTGGATCGCCAACCATGGAGGGGCAGCTGCCCAAGACAATTGCTTGTCATTTGTTTGGAGCAACAGCGATACAACCTTCGTCCCTAGTTGCGGCAATTCTGGAAGCTATACCATGACGTTCACGGCGACGGATCCGAGTGGCAACCTTAGTTCAACGAGCGCGACATTCACCATTTCTGATACTGAACCACCGGTTATTGCAACAGACGCCATCAATGTGACAGTAGAGTGTGATGGAAACGGCAATACGGAAGCCTTGGCCAGTTGGGTCGAAGCCAATGGAGGTGCTGGAGCGGCTACAGATGCCTGCGGTGATGTGACATGGAGCAACAACTTTGGCGGATTCGGTGCAAGCTGCACTGGAAGCAGTGCAGTGGAGGTCACCTTCTATGCAACCGATGACTGCGGCAATGTTGCTTCCACATCGAGCATCTTCACCATTGAAGACACCACAGCGCCCTCACTCACAGCTGCAGCTGCCGATACCACGGTGGAGTGCGACGGTTCAGGGAACCTGAGCGATTTGCAGACATGGTTGGCCAATCATGGTGGTGCAACAGTCGACGAGCTTTGTGGTCGAATCACTTGGGCCATGGACACGCTGTCATTGAATCCAGGTTGTGCCTCTTCAGGAAGCCAAACCATCAACTTCACGGCAAGCGATGATTGCGGAAACTCCGTTTCTTCGAGTGCCATCTTCAACATCATTGACAACACTCAGCCGAATGCGTTGGCCAATGATTTCACAGTCTACTTGGATGCCAATGGTGTCGCTTCTATTGAAGTCGCTGACATTGACAACGGCTCAAATGATGATTGTGGTGACGTAACAATGGCATTGGATGTGACTTCATTCGATTGCGATGATGTCGGTCCCAACCCTGTGATCCTGACCGTTTGGGATGCGTGTATGAATGTGGACTCTGCGACGGTGACGGTCAATGTGACTGCCATTGACAGCCTGGCTCCAACGGTGGAGAACATGCCAGCCGATACAACGGTGACCGCAGACGACAGCAAGTGTTCTGCAGTTGTGAATTTTGTCATGCCGACTGCCGCTGACAATTGCGATGGAGGTTCATTGACCGCCTCACACAACCCAGGTGATGAGTTCCCGGTAGGAACCACAACGGTGACCTTCACAGTGGTGGACGCCAGCCAAAACACGGACTCAACCACCTTTGACATCACCGTTACGGATGACGAGCTGCCTTCATTTGATCAGGTTCCAGCCAACATTTCAGTGAACAGCGATTCCGGAGTGTGCACAGCCGCTCCATCCTGGACGGGGCCCTTCATCACTGACAATTGCGGCATTGACACCATCATCTCGACCCACGAGAGTGGAGATGTGTTCTCACTGGGACCCACAACTGTAACGTATACGGCCAC
>CALKHD010000067.1 GCA_938092195.1 uncultured Flavobacteriales bacterium
CCACCTGTGATCACCTGCGCCGATGACGCTTTGCACTTGGAGTGCGGCGATTCAACGCACCCGGATGCGACGGGCCACAGCACGGCCACCGACATCTGCTCTACGCCGGTTGTGACCTACCAGGATGGAGAAGACATCGACCATAGCGACTGCGTGGAGACGTTCATTCGGACGTGGACGGCAACGGACGCTTGTGGCAACACCTCAACTTGCGATCAGACGATCACGTTGACCGACACCCAGCAGCCATACTGGACGAGCGACCTTCCCGGGGACTTGACCTTGGAGTGCGGAGCAGACATCCCCACCCAAGCGGAGTTGACTGCCGCTGACGACTGCCAGGCAGAGCTGACCTACACCTCCAGCTCAAGTGAGTTTTCCGGAGGTTGCGGTAACGCGGTCTCCCTTGTGTACCACTGGAGTGTCACCGATGGCTGCACCGACCCGATCACGCACATCCAAACGATCACCATCGAGGACACGACCCCACCGGTGATCACTTGCGCCGATGATGCCTTGGACTTGGAATGCGGTGACTCTGTTCATCCCGACCAAACTGGCCATTCTTCTGCTGTCGATGCTTGTGGCGATGTGATGATCACCTACCAAGACGGAGAAGACACCAACGCCAGCGACTGCGTGGAGACATTCATTCGCACGTGGACGGCCACAGACGATTGTGGAAACTCTGCCTCGTGCGATCAGACCATCACATTGACCGATACCCAGCAGCCATACTGGACGAGCGACCTTCCCGGAGACGCGACCATTTCGTGTGGCTCAGACGCGCCCACCCCAGCGACTTTGACCGCTGCCGATGGCTGTCAGGAAACGGTGTCCGTTGAAGTCAGCGAGGCTTATGAGGCTGGGGAATGCGGTGGAACTGGGACTTACACTTTCACCTGGACTGCCGACGATGGTTGCACCGACCCGATCACCCATGTCCAAACGATCAGCGTGGAGGATGCCCCACCCATGGCCACTTGTCCAGACAATGTGAGCTTGGAATGCGGAGACAGCACCCACCCTGATCACACAGGATATGCGACAGGAGAAGACGACTGTGGCGAAGTCGACGTGGCCTACGAAGACGAAGTGGAGGAGACCACCCCTGAATGCGCGGCCACAGCCACCATCACCAGGACCTGGACCATCACCGACGACTGTGGCCAAGCGGTGATCTGCACCCAAATCATTGACTTTGTGGACGACGAGGCTCCGCAAATCACAGAAACTTGCGGCATCACCAATGGCGAAGTCATTGAGCTCTGTTGCGCTGGTCCCGACGTTCCTGCGGAGGTTCCAGATTCTTGCACCATTGAATTCACAGACAACTGCGGGGCAACCTTGTCTTACACAGAGACCACCACGGGAACTGTGCCAGGAGAGACCTTCCTCACCTGTGCTGTGAACACTCCCGAGGCTTTTGAGGACGGCGAGACATGCACGAACACAGAGACGCACAGCTTGCGTTTGTTTGGGTTCCCTGGCGCCACGGGCCCTGCTACGTTCTTCACCATTGTGGAAGGCACGGGAGAGGTGGTGTACACCGACGACCAAACGTGGACAGTGACCATGCAGGTGGTGTCCAATGAAAGGGATGATGCTGGATTTGACCTGACCGTGACCTACGGCGAAGGGGTGAATTGGGATGATTGGACCTCACGCGGCATTCCGAGCAGCTACAAGCGCGACTGCCCAGACTTGCCAGACCTCCACGAGGAGTGGATGTATTTCATTGTGCAATCCGGCTCTTTGTCTGGATGGGGTGCATATGAGGGCAGCAGCTTTGCGCTGAGCCACCAGCCGGCCAATGAGTATTACGGCTGTCAAGTGGGTGTTGGTGCCAACAACATGAACGCCAATTATGGCTTCAGCGGTTGGTTGATGTACATCGGAACCTTGGTCGAAGACGGAGTCGAAACCGAAGTCTTGAGCAGTGGTGACTTGTTTGGTGAGTTGGATTGCTGCCTGCCTTTCACTGTCTCACGCACATATGTTGTGACAGACTGCTCCAACAACTCCACCACCTTCACTTACCACGTGGTGAGCGACGGGGAAGAGTGCTCAGACGGAGACGCAGAGGTGGTGGGACAAGACCACACACCCACTGTGATTTCTGGCAATGGAGACATGCTTGGAAACAAAACGCCGATCTCCATCAGCAACTTGGTTCCGAACCCTGCAGTTGACTTGGCTGAGGTTCGATTCACTGTGGGTGAGCCCATGCGCGTTCGTGCCGACTTGACCGACATGTCAGGAAACTTGATTGACCAGCTTTTCGATGGGGTGGTTCAGCCAGGCATCACCTACACGGTGGACTTGGAAGTAGAGTCCATGGCTTCGGGCATGTACCAAGTGCGCCTGGCATCCAACAGCTACCTCGTGGTTCGGAAGCTCTTGGTGACCGACTGATTCAAACGACAACACAACGGAAAAGGGGCGGCCATTCGGCTGCCCCTTTTTTATTCAGCCCAGCCATCAGCCACTTCGTTCACTGCCGGTACCTCGCCTTCAATAGGGCGAGTTAGCCGATTCATTCAAAGCGGCCTGGGGCTCACGGCAGGTGCGAGGCTTATGGCAGGCGCATTTTGTGGGTGCGGCCGAGCTCGTCTTGCGCCCAAACGATAAATGGCCCCGGGCCATCCGGGCGAAGGAAGGGAGCGCGGCCTTGTACCGTGCGGCGTCCGGCCATATCGAACCAGGTGGCGGCCGCAAGGGGGGTGCTGGACACAAGTTGGCCTCGAGCGTCAAGCCAAAGCTGCAATGGTGCGATGCCGAGGGTAGGAACGCCGATGGTGCCATCGACGAGCAAAGGAGTGCTGATGCGGCTGCATCCGTAT
>CALKHD010000068.1 GCA_938092195.1 uncultured Flavobacteriales bacterium
CGTCAGCTTCGCCAGATTTTCATTCCACCCTTTGCTGCAGCCATTGACGCGGGTGCCGCAAGCATCATGGTCAACAGTGGTGAAATCAACGGCATTCCCGTTCACGCGGACCACCACATCCTCACCGACATCCTCCGCGACGAGTTGGGTTTTGAAGGCATGGTTGTCACAGACTGGGAAGACATCAAGTACCTCTTCAGCAGGCACATGGTTGCCGCTGACTACAAAGATGCGATTGACATGGCCATCAATGCAGGCATCGACATGAGCATGGTTCCTACAGACCTGAAGTTCCCCGTGCTTTTGGCGGAGCTCGTGAGAGAAGGACGTGTGACCGAGGCCCGCATGGACGAGAGCGTTCGCCGCATCTTGGCCATGAAGTACGACTTGGGCCTGTTCGAAACAGGAGGTGTGCCTCCTTCCATGGCCGATTATCCAGAAAAGTCCACCATTGAAGGCAGTGCCGCCCGAGCAGCCCTTGAAAGCATCACCGTCCTCAAGAACGAGGGCAATCACGCCGTCAACGAAGGAGACCCCATCTTGCCCATCGGTGGTCAGGGTCGCATCCTCGTGACCGGACCCACAGCCAACAGTTTGAATGCACTCAACGGCGGATGGACGGGCACTTGGCAAGGAAAAGACCCCACGTACAACACCCCCGATCGTCCGACGGCCGTCGAAGCCATGCAAGAGGTGTTTGGCGAAGACCGCATCTCCTTTGCAGAGGTCGGCATGGACTTCACCGACGCCGACATCGCCGACATTACCCGCAACCTAAACCCATTCACCACGCAATGCGCTGTGGTGTTCTTGGGGGAGATGCCCTACACCGAAGGCGTGGGCAATGTCGAGGACATCGAGTTGTTCGACAACCAACAGAACTTGGTCAAGGCCCTGCACAAGCAAGGCATCCCCGTGATTGGCGTTTACGTAGGTGGGCGTCCGCGCACCCTCGCCAGCATCGAGCCCTTGCTCGACGCTTTCGTGATGGCCTACCTGCCTGGTGACTACGGCGCTCGCGCCATCGCCGACGTGCTAATCGGTGAATTCAACCCTTCAGGTCGCCTGCCATTCACATGGCCGCGTCACGCTTCGGCCCATCTCACCCACGACCGCAAGCACACCGAGAATATCAAATCTAAGTTCTCCTTGAACGCGTACAATCCACTTTACACTTTTGGAAGCGGCCTCTCCTACTCCACTGTGGTCACCGACACCATTGCTTTGACCCATAACGGCCCTGTGAACATGGGAGACGAGGTGAACGTGAAAGTCACCTTGACCAACACTGGAGACCGCTCCACCTCAGAAACTGTCATCCTTTATTCCCAAGACCGTGTGGCGAGCATCACACCTTCAGTGGATGAACTCAAGGCCTTCAAGCAGGTGGTTGTACCCGCTGGAGCCACCCTGGATGTAGACATTAGCGTTTCAACCACGGAACTCGGTTTCATTGGATTGAACAACGCCTATGTCGTAGAGCCTGGTGCATTCGGGCTCCGTGTGAAAGACCAAGTCGTTGAATTCAACTTGGAACGTTAAATAGAACCCTTAACTCATATCAAACAGACATGAAACACCTTTATACCCTGGTTGCCTTTTGTGCAATCGCCCTGGGCACCCAAGCCCAAATGGTCAGCGTGACCTGGAACCTGAACATGAACAACGAGACTGTCGCTGCAGAAGGCCCATCCGTGGCGGGAGGAGCCGACTTTGGCTTTCCTGGCGACAACCCGATGAGCGATCCTGACGGAGACGGCATCTGGACCCTGACTGTTGAAGTGGCTTCAGGATACACCGGTTACTACACCTTCACCAACGGCGCCTGTGGCGACTGGTCATGCAAGGAGAACATCGCCGGTCAGGCCTGCGCAAATCCTGCCAACTACAATGACCGCTCTTTGGAGAACATCACCGAAGACACGGTGATCAATACCTGCTTTGGTCAATGCACCACCGACGGCAGCTGCACAGTTTCCAGTGATGTCGATGTCACCTTTCAGGTGGACATGAACAACGAGAACACCGACGGCGGTGTCTTCATGTTCGGTGGCTTTAACGGATGGAACGCTGGAGCCAATCCCATGGACGACTCCGACGGGGACGGCATTTACACCTTGACCTTGACGGCTTCCCCAGGTGGTTTCGAGTGGAAGTACATCAGTGGCGATGGCGAAGAGACCTTCGACCCTGCCGTTGACGGCGCTTGCACCTTGACTTCTGGTGAGTTCACCAACCGCTTCATCTTGGTGGAAGGTTCCGACAACATCACCATGGATGTGGTTTGCTTCAACAGCTGTGACGCTTGCGATGCAACCCCTTGTGTGGACCCTGCTTTGATTGACACCACGGCCATTTGCCCAGCGATCTTTGCGCCTGTTTGTGGTTGCGACGGTGTGACTTACAACAACGACTGCGAGGCTCAAAACTATGGTGGCGTCACATCTTGGACTGAAGGCGAATGCTCCAGCGCTTCTATGGTCACCTTCCAGGTGGACATGAGTGACGAGGACATCCTCGGCCCCATTTACGTCACTGGAAGTTCCGTCGACGGCTGGTGCGGAACCTGTGTTGAAATGACCGACGCTGACGCCGATGGCATTTATGAAGCCACTGTCGAGCTTGAGTCAGGAGACCACGAATACAAATACAACAACGGCGGTTGGGATGGCACTGAAAGCCTCGACACAGACGAGGATGCAGCCTGCACATTGACCACCGTTGATGAAGGCGGCACTTTCGTGAATCGCCTCTTGACCCTGGATCCTGGTGCTGGTGATGTGACCCTCGACGCAGTCTGCTTCAACAGCTGCGATGCTTGTGAAACTGTAGAAGTGCCGAACACCTCCGTCACATTCAATGTGGACATGAGCGAGCAAACCGTGAGCGGAAACGTTTACATCGCTGGAGCCACCATTGACAACTGGGCTGGCGCTCAAGTGGCATTGGATGATTCAGATGGCGACAACGTGTACTCCGTTACCCTCGAGCTCCCACAAGGAGACCACGAGTACAAGTACATGATCGGCAGCTGGGACACCAGCGAGCAGCTCGATCCTGAAGCCGATGCCGAGTGCACATTGACCACGGGTGGTTTCACCAACCGCTTGCTCACCATCTCTTCTGAGGAAGCCCTCAACTTGGACGTGGTGTGCTACGAGTCATGCTCAGCTTGCGTAATCGACAACATTGCAGAGGTCAACACCATTGCATTCAATGTCTTCCCAAGTGTCACCGACGGCAACTTGACCGTCGCCTTCCCTGCTCCTTTGAATGGCGCTGCCCAAATTGAGCTCCGTGACCTTTCCGGTCGCTTGGTGGAGAACACCAACTTGTCAGCAGGCATGACCCAATTGCAGATGGACCTCAGCAACGAAACTGACGGTTTCTATGTGGTTCGCGTTACCACAGGTTCACAAACCGCCACCAAGGTGGTTGTGAAGCAACACTAAAACAGAACGACACAACACCATGAGAATCTTGCTCCTCTTGGCTTGGCTCCTCCCCCTCTCTGGGGTGATGGCCCAGTCCATGGCTGTCACCGGAAAGGTGACAGATGCTGATGACGGCACCCCCCTTCCCGGGGTAACCGTCGTCGAAAAGGGAACCTACACAGGTGGCGTTACTGACCTCGATGGTCAGTACACCATCATGGTCAGTTCCCCCGACGCCGTCCTCACCTTCACCTACATCGGTTACAGAACGACCGACGAAAAAGTGGGTGGGAAATCCACACTTGACCTCTCCCTTTCTGCCGATGTGGCGGGATTGGAAGAAGCCATCGTGATTGGATACGGCAATCAGCAGAGGAGCAAGATTTCAGGTGCTGTGGGCACCATTGACCTGAAGGACGCCACCTCTGTGCCCGTTTTGCGCACAGAGCAAGCGCTTCAAGGACGCGCCGCTGGTGTTCAGGTGACCCAGAACTCGGGTCAACCTGGCTCCACTCAGTCCATCCGGATTCGCGGTACGGGTTCATTGAACAACGCCGAGCCCTTGTGGGTTGTGGACGGAATTCCCACCGGCGGAATTGACTTCTTGAACCCCTCAGACATCGAGTCCATCTCCTTGCTCAAGGATGCTGCATCGGCAGCCATCTATGGCGCACGTGGTGGAAACGGTGTGATTCTGGTCACCACCAAGAAAGGCGCCAAAGGGCAGCCTGCTCAGGTGACCTACGACACCTACTACGGCATCCAAGAGCCGTGGAAGAAGATGGGCCTTCTGAATGCAGAAGAGTACGCCATCCTCATGAACGAGAGTCGCGCCTCAGCCGGCCTCGTCCCCTATGCCCAATTGGCAGACCCCTCCGCTCTGGGCGAGGGAACCGACTGGCAAGACGCTTTGTTTGAGCGCGCCCCCATGGTGAACCACAGTTTCAACTTCACCAAAGGAACCGCCACCAGCTCCACAGCCATTGGCGGATCTCATTTCGCCCAAGACGGCATTATCGGTGGAGAAAAAGGCCGCTTTGAGCGGACCACCTTCCGGATCAGCACCCAGCAAGACGCTGGAGACCGCTTCCGCTTGGGCCAAACGGTCAACTTTACGCACATCGAGCGCAATGCCCTGGCCGAGAACAACGAGTTTGCCACACCTGTGGTCCGTGCATTGAACATGGACCCTGTGACTTTGGTGAGCCGCCCTGACGGCTCCTATGCCTATTCCGAGTTGATTGGCAGCGACATCGCCAACCCCATCAACCAAGTGGCCACCACACACGACCAGTGGATGACCAACCGCTTTGTCGGCAACCTTTACGGAGAGTACGACCTCACCCAAGACCTGAAGGTTCGCTCATCGGTGAACATTGACCTCTCCTTGGGTTCACAAAAGATTTTCCTGCCCTCGTATGACTTGGGCATTGGTGCCAACGACCCCAACCGCCCTGCTTACGAGTGGCGCGAAGTCAATGGACTCATCCGAAACGAAAACAAGTGGTCAAACTGGCAATGGGAGAACACCCTCCAGTACGACAAGGACTTGAAAAACGGAGATCGCTTTGAGGCCATTATGGGCTACTCCGCTCTGTATGGCAACTACCAAAACATTGGAACTTACCGCGACAGCTTGAACTCCAACGATCCCGATCTGGCCTTCTTGGACAACAGCCTCAACTTCAACGAGCAGGCCCCCAACGCCAGCGGAGGATTTGGTGAGAGCTCTTACCTGTCCACATTTGCCCGTCTTCAGTACGAGATTGGAGACCGCTACTCTGTAAGCGGAACGGTTCGCCGCGATGGTTCGTCCAAGTTTGGCGCCAACAACCGCTACGGCATCTTCCCTTCTTTGTCTGCAGCCTGGAACCTCACCGAGATTCCTTGGGTGGTCGAGAAAGACTGGATTGAGTTTGCCAAGGTTCGTGCCTCTTGGGGTCGGAACGGAAACGCAGACGGCATTGGAAACTTTGACTTCACGTCTGTGGTCTTCAATGGTCAGAACTACACTTTCGGTCCTGACCAACAGCAAGTCAATGGCGCTGGCCCTGTCACCACATCCAACCCCGACTTGAAGTGGGAGACTGTGGACCAGTTCAACGCCGGTGTTGATTTGGACCTCTACCGCGGTCGCTTCAACATTGTGCTCGACTACTTCGTGAAGAACACCAATGACATGCTCGCTGTGGTTCCCGTTCCAGGTGTTGTGGGCTTCCTCCCCGCGGCCACCAACGTGGCTTCTGCACGGAACAAAGGATTGGAGCTCGCTCTGACCTACCGAGGAGAGAGTGGAGACTGGGACTACGATGTGACCGGTAACCTGAGCGTGATTCGCAACGAAGTCACTGGGCTTGGTGAAGGGGGCACCCCCATCAGCACAGGCGGTGTCTTTGGCGCAGGCAACGACTTCTCGGCCTACACAGACATCGGTTTGCCGATGGCCGTGTTCTATGGCTACGAGACAGCCGGCATCTTCCAGACCGACGAAGAGGCAACCGCGAACATGGCTCAGCCCGAAGCGGTGGCCGGCGACGTGATCTTCGTCGACCAAAATGAAGATGGCGTCTTGGATGAAAACGACAAGACGGTCATCGGCAATCCTCATCCAGACTTCATCTATGGCTTGACCACCAACTTGAAGTGGAAGAACTTTGACCTGAGCCTCTTCATTCAGGGCTCTCAAGGAAATGACCTCTTCAACGGCATCTTCCGTTATGACCTAAACACCACCAACCTCCCGGTGTCCGCCTTGGAGCGTTGGACCGGTGAAGGCTCCACCAATGAGCACCCGCGCATCACACACACCGATGCCAACCAGAACAACCGAGTTTCTGATCGCTTTGTGGAAGACGGCTCATTCCTGCGTTTGAAAAACCTGCAGATTGGCTACAACATGCCCGACCGCATCTTGGAAAAGATGGACCTGGGCAAGCTTCGCTTTTACGTATCGGCAACCAACCTGCTGACTTTCACCAAGTACACAGGCCTCGATCCTGAGATCGGCTCCCGTGGAACGCTTGAAATCGGCATTGACCGTGGTTTCTACCCTGTCGCCCGCAACTTCATTGCTGGCATCAACGTCACTTTCTAATCCAGGCAGACATGATCCGGAAATTTCTCCCCCTCCTCTTCATCCCGGTTGCTTTGGTTTCCTGCAAGCAGGATTTCTTAGAGCGCACACCTGTGGTTGGAGCCACTGAAGCCAACTTTTACCAGAGTCCTGAAGACGCCTTGAGCGCGACCATCGCTTGCTACAACACCTTGCAGCAAGAGGTCACCAACATCCAGGGGTCGTCTGGTCTCAAGCCTCACTTCCGCTGGTACTTCGGCGATGTGATCTCAGATGACACCGACAAAGGTGGATCTGGCGATGGTGACGATCCGCAACTCTACGACTATGAGCGCTTCCAAGGCAACAGCAGCGGACAAATGCTTTTGGTGGAATGGCAGGTCGCGTACCGCGGCATCGCCTATTGCAACCTCGCCCTTCAGAAGCTCCCTGAAATTGAGATGGACGAAGATGTGCGCGACGCTTACCTCGGAGAGGCCAAGTTCATTCGCGCCTATTGGTACTTCAATCTGGTTACCACATTTGGTGGCGTGCCACTCGTGACCCAGCCCTTGGCTTCGAGCGAATACCAGCAGCCCCGTGCCACAGATGTCGAAATCTGGAACCTCATCAAGGACGACTTGACCGATGCGATTGAGACTTTGCCCCTGCGCAGTGAGTACAGCTTGAATGAGCTGGGACGCGCCACACGCGGCAGTGCTCAAGCCCTGATGGCCAAGACCAATGCCTACCTCGGCGAATGGGAAAGCTGCTACCAAGTGTCGGCTGACCTGGTTGGCGAAGGCGAGTACACTTTGGACCCCGACTTCGGCAATGTGTTCACCGAGCAAGGTGAAAACGGATCTGGAAGCATCTGGGAGATTCAGTACATGAATGCCTCTGGTGGAAACTGGGGACAGCAGTTGGAGGGCACCTTCTCCAATGTCTTCCAACGTGCACGCGGCCAATTCAATGGATACGGATTCAACCTTCCCACCCAAGATTTGGTGGATGAGTTTGAGGACGGTGATCCCCGCTTGAGCTTCTCCATCTTCCAAGAAGGAGACATCATGGGCGACCGCGGTGAATTCACCCAAGAATCCACCGGCATGCCCCACCTGTACTACTCACGGAAGTACTTCAACAACGCTGCCGACGAAGCACCCTTTGGTGACCCCAATCCAAATGGACACACCAATGACCGTGTGATGCGCTACTCAGAAGTGTTGCTGTTCCACGCCGAAGCTTGCCTGAATACAGGTCGGGCTTCTGAAGGAGCAGACGCCTTGGAGATGGTTCGCCGCCGTGCACGTGGAGGTGTGACTTACAACCCCATGGACCCACAAGCTGTTCTTCCTTACATCGGTGCTGGTGACATCACCGTCGAGGACATCTGGCACGAACGCCGGGTTGAACTGGCCCTTGAAGGCCACCGCTTTTTTGACCTCGTTCGTCAGGGACGCGCCGCAGAGGTGATGCAGAATCACCTCGATGAGCATTTCCCCAATGGTGGCTATTCGTTCACCGCTGGCGTCAACGAACTTTTCCCCATCCCCAGCAATGAGATCACCCTGAGCGGTGGACTCATCACCCAAAACCCCGGATACTGATGCGCTTTCATCATTTCCTCCCCCTCGCCGTCCTCTTCGCAGCCGTTGGTTGCAATCCTTCAGTAGATGAAGGCATTGATTTGCCCGGCGCCCCAGACGCATCATTCGACTGGGAATACCTCTACGTGGACACCGCGGCCACGCCTTACACGGACTCCAATCGCGTGGTCTTCACGTCTATGGCCGAAAGTGGATTCCTCCACTTTTGGGACTTCGACAATGGCCTCACCAGCAACGAGATGAAGGACACTGCGTTCTACCCTCAGAGCGGCGATTATAATGTGACCTACTCCGTTTACAGTGCGGGTGGTTCTGGAGTGGCCTCTGCTGTGGTGCCCATTGCCAATACAGTAGAGCTACCATGTGAAGGCACCTTGGCCCTCTTGACCGGTTGCGACAACCAGAAGACCTGGATTCTCTCCGGAGAAGAAGGTGCTGTGGCTGTGGGTCCGCAACCTGGAAGCACCGAGTGGTTCAGCAGCCCCGCTGCTGGCTTGGTCCCAGAGCAGTATGACGACACCTACCAGTTCACTGTGAACGGTGAGTACTTCTACGACAACAATGGCGGAACCGTGAACCCTTACGAAGGGTACGTGGTCTCCGAGCTTCCTGTGCCAGACACCCTCAACTACCTCTTGACCGATGCAGCAGGGTTGAATGGTGAGCCACAGATCTATCTGCCCCCTGGTGATGACGGATTCTGCTGGTTCATGGGCGTTTGGGACTCCGGTCCCACTTTCGACATCGTCGACATCACAGAGGACCGCATGGTGGTCGTTGCTCCCCAGCAAAACGGCGATTGCACTGCTGGTGAGGGATACTTCACTTTGATCTTTACCGCACAATGACCTTTCAAAAAGTCCTCTTTCCACTTTTCAGCATTCTGCTTTTTGCGGCCTGCGGTGGCGAAGAACCTGCCACTCCTGCTGAGTTTCGGTTCACCAACGATCGGACCGCGTTCGAGAACGCCTCCAATGCGGTGTTTTCATTCGATGTGCGCATTGATGAAGCCAAGACGGAAGAAGTGCGCGTGGGCTATGTCACCGAAGACTTGACTGCGGTGGCTGGAGAGGATTACGTGGCCACTTCCGGCACCCTGATTTTTACACCTGGAGAGACCACCAAGACCATCGACGTGACCATCATTGTGGATGAATACTTGGAGGGAGATGAGCAGTTCATTGTGAGGCTCAACAACCCCGAAGGTGGCTACTTGCGCGACAACCTGCAGGAAGCCATTGGCACCATTCGCAACGACGACGAGACCATCTTCCTATCAGATGCGGGTTACACCACGCCTGAGAGCTATCCAGGAATGACCTTGGTTTGGGGCGATGAATTCAATTCCAACGGAGCACCCGACCCCTCCAAGTGGACCTATGACTTGGGCAATGGCAACTGGGGTTGGGGCAACAATGAGCTTCAGAGCTACACCAACAGCCCCGACAACGTCACGGTCACCGATGGACGCCTGTTCATCTTTGCCCGCAACGAAGGCAGCTACACCTCGGCCAGGATCAAGACCCAAGGCATTTACGACTTCCAATATGGCAGGGTGGACATCCGTGCCGCTCTTCCCATCGGACAGGGGATTTGGCCTGCGTTGTGGATGTTGGGTTCTGACATCACCACTGAAAGCTGGCCAGCCTGTGGCGAAATCGACATCATGGAGTTGGTGGGACATCAACCGCGTTTGATTCACGGAACCGTCCACTGGGGCCCCGACAATGGGCAGCACCAGTATTACGGATCCACAGGACCGGCTCTGGCCTTTCCCGAGACTTTCGCCACGGAATTCCACGTGTTTTCCATCGATTGGCAAGAAGACGAAATCAAGTTCTATCTGGACGACGTGCACTACCACACGGTCACACCAAGCAACATGAATGGCTTGGCGTACCCGTTCAATGACGCCTTCTTCTTCATCTTCAACGTCGCCATTGGTGGCGCTTGGCCTGGTGATCCAAACGAGACGACGCCGTTCCCTGGCTTTATGGCTGTGGACTACGTGAGGGTCTTTCA